>CAYTVQ010000001.1:0-5571 GCA_964441615.1 uncultured Caulobacterales bacterium
GCCGCGCTGAGCGCGGCTTTGATTGAGGCGTGGCCGCCTCCGATTGCAGGAATCCACAGAATTGCACTTTCGAGGCCCGAAAGCAGCGTGGCGGAACACTCCGTCACGGACCACGAGGGCGCCGTCGCCCTCACTCTTGTTTTCGGCGACGCCGCCGGCGCTCTCCGAAATCTCGACGCCGCTGTTGACGCCTGGTTTCTCGATGGCTTTGCGCCGGCGAAGAACCCTGACATGTGGCGTGCTGAGATTTTCTCGGAGATCGCTCGGCTCTCCAGAGCGCACGCGACAGCTTCGACATTCACTGTTGCCGGAGAGGTGCGCCGCGCCCTCGCCGCCGCAGGTTTCTCCGTCGAAAAGCGCGCCGGCTACGGACGAAAGCGCGAAATGCTGGCGGCGCGGCTGGGCGACGCCGACGCGTCCGCGAGAGTGCCCCGCAAGGCGCCCGGGGCCTTGAGCTGCACCGGGCCCAGTAGCGGCGCGCCGCCCTCGTACAATCCTGTGGGACGAAATTGCCCGCGACCTGAGAAGCCGTGGTTCCGGCGCAGGCCCATGAGCCTGCTTCCGGGGGCGTCGGTCGCAATTGTCGGCGCCGGAATCGCCGGTGCGAGCCTTGCAGCTGCGCTCGCGGACGCCGGATTGGCGCCGACCCTGATTGATCCTCAGGGAATCGCCGGCGGCGCCTCGGGAAACCCGGCGGGCATCATCATGCCGCGGCTCGATCTTGGGGATACGGCTTCAGCTCGGTTTTTTCGCCTTGCCTATCTGCATGCCCTGCGGGAAATCGCGCGGCGCGATACGGGGCCTGACCGGTTCTACACGGCTTGCGGAGTCCTTCTGCTCGCGCAGGATGAGAAGGAGCAGCGTCGGCACGAGAAGATCCTCGCGGCCGGTCTTCTCCCTCAAGGGTGGATCGAGCAAAGGCCGAACGGCCTGTTCTTTCCGCAGGCAGGCGTCATCGATCCGGCGGCGTTTTGCCGGCGGCTTGCCGCAGGCGCCGAATTGGTCAGCACGGCCGCCCTGGCGATTGACGATCACGCTGAGGGCGTTTCGATCGCTCTTGCCAATGGCGAGAACCGATGCTTCGAGGCCGCGATCATCGCCAATGGCGCGGCCGCGCTGCGATTTTGGGAAGCGCGCACGTTGCCGCTTGCCGCAGTCATGGGCCAAATCGATTACTGGAAGGATCTGCCGGCTCCGCCTCATGCCGTCGCCTTTGGTCCCTATTTCGCGCCGGCGCCGAAAGGCGGCCTTGTCGTCGGCGCGACCTATGAGCCCCTGGAGGCCGGCGAAGCGCCTGAAGTCAGTCGGCGGGCGACGGATGAGAACATCCTCGCCATTAGGCGCGGGCTCGCGGTTCATCTGAAGGCGGACCAATCCCTCCCCCGCGCGGCAATCCGCTGCCAGACGCCCGACCGGATGCCGGTCGTCGGCGCCCTCCCCGACTGGGACTTTTACGGCGCAGCCTATGACGATCTGCGCTCCGGCCGGCGCCAGGACTACCCGCCGGGCGAGACAGCGCCGCTGCGCTTCATCCTCGCCGGCCTCGGTTCGCGAGGCCTTGTGACCGCGCCCTATTGCGCCGCCATCCTCGCGGCGGAACTCACCAGTGCGCCATCGCCTGCCGAACGCGACGTCGCCGAGGCGTTGCACCCTGCGCGATTCTTCATTCGCGATCTTCGTCGGGCCGGAAGGCGATCCTGAGGGCGGCGGCGACGGCGGAAGGCCAGGCGCGCGGGCGACCCCGTACCCCATGCGGCAGCCCTCCTCATGCGCCTGCGAAGCGTCTATGGTCGCCCGAAAATTTCCCCCGGAGAAGAGATTGCGCCATGCAGGAAACGCCCTTCGGCCCCGTCTATGAAAATGTTCTCGAAGGCATCGGCAGAACGCCGATGGTCAAGGTTTCCAGCAAGATCGACACCGGACGCTGCGAGCTCTTTCTGAAGCTGGAATCGAATAACCCGGGCGGCTCCATCAAGGACCGCATCGGCCTTGCCATGATCGAGGCGGCCGAAAAGGAAGGAAAGCTGACGCCGGGAGGAATGATCGTCGAGGCGACCGCCGGCAATACCGGTCTCGCGCTCGCCCTCGTCGCCGCCCAGAAGGGTTACAAGCTCATTATTGTCGTCCCCGACAAGATGGCGCAGGAGAAAATCTTCCATCTGAAGGCGCTTGGCGCCGATGTGCGCCTGACGCGGTCCGACGTCGTCAAAGGCAATCCGGACTACTACCAGGACGTCGCCCAGCGCATCGCAGACGAGACCGGCGCCTTCTATGTCAACCAGTTTGGCAACGAGGCGAACCCATCCGCCCACGAACGGATGACGGGTCCGGAAATCTGGGGCCAGATGGGCGGCAGGCTCGACGCCATCGTCGCCGGCGTCGGGTCGGGCGGCACGATCACCGGCCTCGCTCGCTTCTTCGAACGCGAGGCTCCCCATGTCGAGATGATCCTCGCCGATCCCAAGGGTTCGATCCTGACGGAATATGTAAACACTGGCGTCAAGCCCAACGACTCCGGCTCGTGGCTTGTCGAGGGCATCGGCGAGGATTTCATCCCCGACATCTGCGACCTGTCGCGGGTGAAGAAGGCCTACGGCATCAGCGACAAAGAAAGCTTCGAGGCTGCCCGCGAGCTCCTGATGAAGGAAGGCGTGCTCGGCGGCTCGTCATCTGGAACCATCTTCGCCGCAGCGCTTAAATATTGCCGCGAGCAGACGGCGGTAAAGCGCGTCGTCGCCTTCGTATGCGACCGCGGCGATAAATACCTTTCCAAGATGTATAATGACTACTGGATGTATGATCAGGGGTTCATCAAGCGCGCGCCGAAGGGCGACTTGACCGACCTCATCACCCGCAAGCACTCCGAACGGCAAACCGTCACGGTCAAACCGGACGACCGGCTATTGACCGCCTACGGACGAATGAAGCTCTACGACATTTCGCAATTGCCCGTGCTGGACGAGGATGGAACCATTGCCGGCATCATCGACGAAGAGGACATTCTTTTCGCGGTCGTGCGCAATCGTGAAAAGTTCAAGGATCCCGTGAAATCCGCCATGACCTACCGCGTAATGACGCTGGACGCAGCCCAGCCGATGGAGGAGCTGCTGCCCGTTTTCGCGAAGGGCTTTGTTGCTGTCGTGACGAAGAACGGCAGATTTGAGGGCCTCATCACCCGCTCTGACCTTCTGAGCTATCTCAGATTGCAGGTGGCATAGGAATCGCCGCCGACCGAGATGCAATCGGAAGGACCAGCCAACCAGGTCTACAAATGACGCTCATCACATCGGCAGACCGGCTATCCATCAAGAGGCCTTTCCGACATGGCGAGACCTTGGCGTTTCCGGCATGCGCGATTGACAGCAATAGCCGCGCCCGGCCGGTCTTGAATCACCGTCAGTTGGCCAGGGCGCCGCGCCCGCGATGAACCTGCAAATCCTCGTTGATGGCGATGCCTGCCCGGTAAAGGAGGAAATCTACAAGGTCGCTTTCCGGCGGAATGCGCCCGTTTTGATCGTCTCGAACAGCCGCTTCCGGATCCCGGATCACCCGCTCATTGCGCGGGTGATCGTGAGCGAGGCCTTCGACGCTGCAGACGACGCCATCGCCGCCCGCGCCTCGGACAAAACGGTGGTGATTACCGGGGACATTCTGCTCGCCGGCCGCTGCCTCAATAAAGGCGCCGCCGTCATTGCGCCGAACGGAAAGGAACTGACGAAAGACTCGATCGGTCCGGCTATCGCGACGCGCGCCATCCTGGCGGATCTGCGCGCCGGCGCAAATCTCAGCGGCGCCGCCGGACCGGCGCCCTTCTCAAGGGCGGACCGCTCGCGGTTTCTTCAGTCGCTTGAAGCCGCGTTGGCGCGGATGGAGCGGACGCGCGCGTAAGCGACGCCGCTGCTGGGATCAACAGATCAAAGCAATTGGCGCTTCGACCTTGGCGCTTCGCGCCCCTGTTCGGGAGGGCGCGCGCTCGGGCCTTTGGTCGTCGCGGCGTTTCGGCGCAAACCGTGCGCACTCACACGCGCGCCGTTCCCGCGCTGAAGGTCATTCCGCCTTGGGCTTCTCCGCCTCGAGCTTGGGACGCTCGGCGGGAGCGGGCCTCGCATCCGGGGTCGGAGCAGCATCTGGCTCGTTCAGCGGGGAGCCCGGCGGCGCCGGCGTCATTTCCGTTCCAGGCGCCGGCGTTACGGGCGCCTTGGGCTTGGAACAGTCCTCCTTCGCCTTTTCCAGTTCCGCCGCGCGGGCGAGGATCGGATCGCAATCATCACGACCCTGCAGACGACATACCTGCGCATTCTGCTTCAGGCGCTCGATATCGGCGAGCCGGGATTCTTCACGCTGCTGGCACTCGAGCGTGTCCTGCAGTTCTTCAACGCGATTGACTTCGTCGATATAGCCGACCCACTGGCGCGCCTGCGCGGAGACATTCGGGTACTGCGTGGCGCGGACGAATGCCTCCCGGGCGCGGCTGCGGATTGCGCGATCGCCGGGGCCGGCCTGAGCGAAAATGGCGGTTCCGAGCAAGAGATAGCAGTCGCCGGTCTGAACCGCGGTCATACCGCCTTTCTGCAAGGCATTGCGCAGCGCCGCCTCTGACTTCGCATACTGCTCATCGGCGAGAAGCACCTGGCCCAGCCGATAGGCGAGTTCGCCCTTGTCCGACATGCGCGACGCTTTTTCGAGCACCGGAATGGCGCGCTTGTGCTCACGCGCCTGGCTCCAGAGCTGCGACAGCAGGGTGAGATTCTTCACAGTTTCGGCGACAGCGCCTGTCGCCATTTCGCGCTCGAGCAGCTTCGCGCCGCGGTACGGGTTGTCATAAAAGGAATAATATTGGACGAGCGTCATGATATCATTCTCTTTGGTGAGGAGGCCCGCCCGGTAGGCGACCTCCAGCACGGAGAATGCTTCACCATCGCGTCCAAGCGACGCATAGAGTGCAGAGAGCTGCGTCCAGTAGGCCCGATCCCCAGGCCACAAATTGATCATTTTTTCGAGCAGCGCCGCGCGCTTGGCGCCGTCATTCGTCTCCGAATAGACGAGGTTCAGAAGATCATAATAATTCTTCTTCGGGGTCGGCGCGCCGGCGACGGCTCTTTCAGCCGGGTCCTTGGCGGCCCGATAGTCCGCCGGCTGGCGCTTGATATAGGCGGCCGCCAGCAAATAATACGCATTCGGATCGACCGTCTGCCCAGCGGCCTGCGCCGCCCTGATCCATTCGTTCAGCCCGCGAATGGCGGCGGCGTAATCTTCGAGCTGAAAGTAGAGCTGGGCGATGAAGTAGCGCAGCTGGTTATTGCGCGCCGGGTCAAGGCCCCCCGTATTCAGCGCGGTCTCGAAATCGCGCAACGCCCCGCGATAGTCGTCCAGATTGTATTTGACGCTGCCGCGCAGCTCGTAGGTCGTCGCCTTGTCGTAGGGCTTCATGCTTTCGCCGCGCTCGGCGATCAGCTTGTTCAGTTCGGCGAGGGCGGCCTGGTTCTGATCCGCCTGCATCAATTCGTAGATTTTCAGGAGCCGCTGGGCGTTCGCCGGATCGAGCTGCTGCGAGCGGCGCTGCGGCTGCTC
>CAYTVQ010000001.1:5671-13699 GCA_964441615.1 uncultured Caulobacterales bacterium
ATCATCTTGCCGCCCTGAACCAATTCTATTCCCACTTTGGGCGGCGAAAGACCGCCCCAGCCCCTACTCGGTCAATTCAAAGGTTACGGTCGTCTGCACGCCGCGCCGCCATTCAGCCTTGTTATCGACAATCTTCGGCTGGTACTTCCAGCGCTCGACCGAGCGGGCCGCCTCGCGGTTAAGGCAGCTATTCGTCGACCCAACCACCCGGATGTTCGTCGTCGTGCCCTCGGGGGTCACATCGAATTCAAGCTGCACCTGCTCCTTCGGCTTTGCGGTCGCCATGCAACGCTCTGGATATTGCGGAGGAATGCGCACCAGCGGCTGAGCGTCGCGATCGGGGTTGAAGCCGGTCCCGATGGAGAGCCTGGTGTCGATTTGCGGAATCGCCGCCTGCACGCCGCCAAGGGCGGGCCGGTTCGACGGGTCGTGGGTCGCAGGCGGCGGCGGCGGCGGCGTGTCAAGCGTCGGGCGCTTGAACTCCTTGTTGCTGTTGATGTCCGTATCCTTGAGCTGCTGCGTGATGTCGATATTGATCGCAGCCTTTTCCTCTTCGAGTTGAACGTCCTGACGGATCATGTTGGCCATGATCAGGAAGAGCGCCGCCGTCACCAGGGCGGCGCCGGGAAGGCCGAATATCAGGCGGGCGATTGCTCCCATGGCTGCTCCTCAGGGTTCCTCGGTTGAGACGGCGATATCGCCGACGCCTGCGTCACGAATCTGATTGACGACTTCGACCAGAAACCGCGTGTTGGCCTTCGCATCCACCTGAACGACGGCGGTGCCTTTTGGATTCTCGCGCTTGAGGCCCTCGATATTGTTCCGGACTTCGGCAAGCGGCACTTTCTTCTTGTTGATCCAGATCTCGTTCTGCGCGTCTATGGCCACCAGGATCGAGGCAAGTTTCCTGATTTTCGCTGTTTCGGCTTTAGGCCGGTTCACCTCGACGCCCGGCTCCTTCACAAATGTCGAGGTGACGATGAAAAAGATCAGCATGATGAACACGATGTCCATCAGCGGGGTGACGTTGATATCATCACCGCCGCCGCTGCTTTCGATCTGGAAGCTTTTTCTCGCCATACCGGCCCTGTCTCAAAACTGGCGTCGAACCCGGCCGTCCGGGCCGCCGCCGTCCTACTGTTCCGTCTGCAACGCGAGCGAAACCGCGTTTGCGTTTCCTAGATAGGCCTGATCCATCACCGTGACGGCGACGCCCGCTTCCGATTCAGGGGCCGCGTTGACAATCACGACACCCTTGGGTTCACGCGCCATGAATTCCTCGACGACCGGCTTGGTCGAGAGCGGATCGATGATCCGGACGTTGTTGACCCGGACGAAGCCGTCCTTCTGAACGGACAGGAGCAGCGCCGGCGGGGGAATGGACTTGTCATCGACGGGGTCGTCGTCGGGCGTCCTGACGTCTATGCCCTTTTCCTTCAGAAAGGTCGCCGTGACAATAAAGAAGATGAGCATGATGAACACGATGTCCATCAGGGGCGTCACGTTGATGTCGCCGATATCGTCGCCGCCGGATGATCTTCTACGGGACATGGACCTACTCGAGCTTGAGTTCGTCAGAGAGCTTCGCGTTCGCCCTCATGACCCAGCGATCGAACCAGTACGTGAACATCACGCCCGACACTGAAACGAAAAGCCCCGCCATCGTCGGGAGCGTCGCCCGCGATATGCCCGCCGCCATGAGGCGTGCGTTCGAAGAGCCGGTGACCGCCATGACGTCGAACACGAAGACCATGCCCGTCACTGTGCCGAGAAGCCCGAGCAGCGGCGTCACGGCCACGAGGAGCTTCACCATGTCGTTGAACCTCGAGCCTTCGGCGCGCGCTTCCGAAAGCAGCTTCTCACGGTAGGCAAGCCCAAACCACGAGGTCTTGTCAGAGCGGTTGGCCCACGCCCGGCGCGCCCGCCGGGCGACGCCGGAAGCCGAGGTCGTCCAGTAGAGGAGCCGCTCGACGATCAGTCCCCACTGGCAGAAGGTGAGGACCAGGATCGCGATCAGCACCTCTCCGCCGCTCGTGACGAACTGCTGAAGCTGCTCAAAGGCGAAGACTGGATTGAGATATTCCATGTCTCTTGTCCGCTTTCGACTTTACGGCGCCGCCGGTCTAGCGGCGCCCGTCTGCGTGTTCGGCAATGATGCCCGCCGCCTGCTCCTCGAGAATCTGCACGGTGTTCTTCAACGCGCCCGACGCGAACGCGTGCAGCAGCACCAGGGGAATTGAAACCACGAGGCCGATGACGGTGGTCATGAGCGCGACCGAAATACCGGACGCCATGATCTGCGGATCGCCGGTGCCGAACATCGTGATGGCCTGGAAGGTGATGACCATGCCGACGACGGTGCCGAGCAGACCAAGCAGCGGCGCCACGTTCGAAATGATCTTCACAAGGTTGAGGCCGCTTTCAAGCCGCGGAATCTCTTTCAGGATGGCATCGTCGAGCGCCAGCGAGATGGACTCCGGCGTCTTGTGGCCGACGGCTTCATAGGCAAGCATCACGCGGCCGAGCGGGTTGGATTTCGACGGCTTGCCGCGCCGGGCCTGCGCCCGCACCGCGCCGGCGGTCATCGACAGCGTCACCCACTTGTAAAGGCCCCAGATGAAGGCAAGGACGCCGAGGCCGATGGTGAGCCAGCCAATCTGCCCGCCCTGATTGACCCGTTCCTGAAAGTTCGGCGTATCGACAATCAGCGACAGCAGTTGCCCGAGCGAGGGATCGATGACGCCGCGCACGAATCCGTCGCCGCGATAGTTCTCGACATTGCGGGCCATCCCGGTGATGGCGCTGGCGGGCTGCCGGGCGAGAAATTTCAGCTGGCCGCTGTCGTAAACAAGGAACTTTCCGCCAGAGAACGCGACGAAGGGTCCGATCCGGGTAATCTCCTTGTTCGTGGATGTGCCGTCCGCGAGAGCGACCTGGGCGTTGAATTTCGTGACCTTGGCTTGTTCCGCCACCTGCTGGATCATGGTTTCCCAGAGGAAGCGCAGCTGCGTCTCCGTCGGGAGCGTCTCCGTTTGCGCGATCGCCCGAAGCTCCGCCTCGCGACCCGGAAACTGAGCGCTGATCAGCGAGCCTTCAAGCTGGGAGGTCAGATCCGCCGCCGCCGATCGGGCGGCGCCGAAAAGTTCCTGGAACTGGCCCTGCTTATCTGCAAGTTCCTGGTCCAGCTTGTCGATTTCCTCCTGATTGGCCTTCATCAGGCCTTCGAGGCGGGTGGATTCAGCCGCCGCAGCAGCGACCTGCGCCCTGACGGCGGCGAGCTCCGCCTGCTGATTGTTCCTTTCGCGGACGAAGCGCTCTTCACGCGCCCTGTTCTCGGCGCTCGACTCGCTGCGCTCTTTCCTTACCGCCGCAAGGACCTGATCGAGCGTCAGCTGCGGTTTTGCCGGTTGGGCCGGCGGGGTTTCGGGTTGCGCCATCGCGGCGAACGCAAGTCCCAGCGCAGCGGCGCCGGCGACAAGGGCGGAAGCGATTTTGATGCTTTTCATGACCGTAAATCCTTCAATCGCTTACTGAGCCGGCGTGGCGGCGAGCGGCGCCTTGACAGGCGTGGGAATAAGATCGGGCGAGCTTTGCTCCTTGGCCATCCGCAGTCCGGCCCGGACATCAGGCAAATACGATCTTGGGAGGTTGACCCACCCATTCTGATCCTTGTCCCAGATCTTCATGATGCTGTCGTCCTCGGTCTTGAAGATCAGAGCGACGCGTCCGATCCGCAGGAACTCGCCTGTGCGGAGCGTGCCGCCGTCATCGATCGAGCCCTTTTCGGCGCCGATCGTGCGGCCATATTCGTTCTCGATCTGATAGGCCTCGACAATCAGCCGGTAGCGCTGGGCGACCGCAATCTCCGGATTCCCCATCATCTGATTGAGACGGGCGACGCGGGCGCGGCGGTCGTCGAGCGAGAACGGCACGTCAGCCTCAACGAGCTCGCCGAGGCGCGCCAGCATGTCCTCCATCAGCGGCGTCACCGCGCGCTGGAGGCCCGCGACGTTCTCAATGTCGGTCTTCATGCGCGCAATCTGCCGATTCTGGGCGTCAACGTTGCGCACCAGCGAAGCGTTGTAGCGCCGTGCGGCTTCGAGCTGCTTCAGGTTGGCGCGATAATCGTTCAGCGCGGCCGTCGTCTGGTCGTCGAGCTGATCGATGCGCTGCTGCGACGCTTTCGCCTCGTTCGCAGTCGCCTGCGCCTCATCCACCGCGCTCGAGAACTGCGCTTGGGCAGGCGCGCAGAGAGCTGCAAGCAGCGCCGCTCCCGAAACTACGATCGAAACCCTCTTCATCATTGCCTCACCCAACGGTTTGCCTCGGCTGGTTGCTGGTCGGCTCGCACCGACATCTCAGTTTTCAAGTGACTCATCAAAATCCGCAAATCCAAAGCGGATGGGTCTCGTGGTTCGCATGCACGAAGTCCCGACCCCGACATTGATTTGCACCCCGTCCCAACGCGTCCCTCAGGCCTGATGCTTGCCGAATTCCCGCGAGCTTGCAACGCGGTTTACGCTGCAATCGTTGAGAATTAAATTTCCTCAAAGCATCGTGCCTTCTTCACCACGGTCGGCCCCCCCCGGCAGCCAGCCGCAATGCCCTTCGTTAATTTATAACAGGCCAATTCGGCGGGCGCAATGCTTGTCAAAATCGCGGGGCGCGGCCTTCACAGACGTGCGGCCGACATTCCTGGCGATGGCTGGTTTGGCTGGGGCGCTAGGATTCGAACCTAGGAATGGCGGAATCAAAATCCGCTGCCTTACCACTTGGCGACGCCCCAAGAGGAGCGGCCTGATAGCGCCTAATGTTGAGCGGCGCAACGAGAGACGCGCTGTCAAATGGACAGTTTAGTTTGCGTCCGCTCGCGCCTCGTAGACGGCGAAAGCCGTCGCGCTTCCTCGCTCATTGCATTGCCTTACCGGCCGGCCTATAGGGGCCGCCCGTTCGGAGTGTAGCTCAGCCTGGTAGAGCACTAGCTTCGGGAGCTAGGGGCCGGAGGTTCGAATCCTCTCACTCCGACCAGCGGCGGCGACTTGCTCAAGGAGCCGCATGGCGCGCGACGCTTTCGGCCACTGCGGCAAGGTCGAGATCGCCAAATCCTTCCTCGACGGCGCGACGATATATGGCGGCGACCGCCGGCAGAATTTCAAGCTCCACACCGAGCGAGCGTGCAAGGTCCAGCACATAGCGCTGATCCTTCGCAACGAGCCGCAATGCGGCGTCAGGAGCGGCGAATCGCCGTTCGACCATTCGCGGCAGCTTTCCTACGACCGCAGGACTCGCAACGACGCTGCCCGCAATCAAGGCGCCCGCCCGAGCCGGATCAATGCCCGCTTTGGCCGCCAGGGCCAAGGCCTCGGCGAGGCCGGCGAGTTGCGCCCCGGCCATCATGTAATTGATGAGCTTCCAGGTCGCGCCCGAGCCAGTATCTCCGAGATGCTCGATGCGGCCGATTGCGGCAAGGACGGGCCGCGCCCGCTCCAGCGTCGCCGGCGCGCCGCCGACGAAGATGACAAGGCGGCCGGCGGCGGCGACAGCCGGCCCTCCGCCGACAGGGGCGTCGAGAAACCCCGCACCTGCCCGAAGCGCGCGATCGCCGAGTTCCCGGGCCCAGCCCGGAGAAACCGTGCTGGCTTCAATTCCGACAGCGCCGCCTTTCAGCCCGGCGAGCACGCCGTCCTCGCCAAGCCAGACCGACCGCGATGCCTCATCATCGACGACCATGGAGACGACGAAGTCAGCGCAGGCGGCGGCTTCGCGGGGATTTGCACGCAGCAGCGCGCCCTTCGCCACAAGCGGCGCCGCTTTCTCGGGATTGCGGTTGTAGACCACGAGCGAATGGCCGCCTTCGATCCAGCGCGCGCCCATCGCCGCCCCCATCGCGCCGGCCCCGATCAAGGCGACTCTCTGCATCCTGTTTCCCCGATCCCGCGACAACCGGCTTGTGCCATCGCTTCGTGGACCTCTCAACAGTGGAAGTCTGCGCAGCTTGATCCCTCATGCGGCGAAAGGCACTGTCAGAGTGAACGACGACAGGGGAAGACACATGAGGGTTCTCGGCGCGGTCCTGGCGCTGTTCGCGATTTCCGCCTGCGCAAAGAAAGCTGACCGCAGCGCCGATTTTGCAGACGCCGTCTTCTTCGGCGGGCCGATCCACACGGGCGACGAAGCATCGCCGACAGCCGAGGCGGTGGCGATCAAGGACGGCCTGATCACAGCAGTTGGTTCCCGCAAGGCGCTGGAGAGGCAGACTGGTCCGCAGACGGAGCAGATCGACCTTGAGGGCGCCGCCATGTTTCCGGGCTTCGTCGATGGCCATGCGCACCTTCTAGGCATCGGCATGCGGGAATTGACCCTCAATCTTGAAGGCGTCGGCTCGATCGACGAGCTGGTCGAAATCGTCAGCGCCAATGTGGCCGAGTCCGCGCCGGGCGACGTTGTCTATGGTCGCGGCTGGATCGAGACCGGCTGGCCCGAGGGACGTTTCCCGACGCGCGACGACCTCGATCCGGCGAGCCCGGAAAATCCGGTGATCCTCGTTCGCGCTGACGGGCATGCGCTGGTCGCGAACTCGGCTGCTCTTGCCCGCGCTAATATCGACGCCGCGACGGCCGATCCGGCGGGAGGACGCATCGAGAGGAGCGCCTCCGGACGCCCGACAGGAATTCTGATCGACAACGCGATGAACCTCGCGGAGGCGCTGCTCGCATCCCCGACCGACGCTCAAAAACAGGAGGCCTATGTCGCCGGCGCCGGAGTCTACGCCGCCTATGGATGGACCGGGCTTCACAACATGTCGGTCGATCCCAACGACCGCGAATTGATCGAACGGCTCTCCGACGAGGGCGTCATTGGCGTCCGGGTCTACAATGCGCTCGATCCGTCCGGGCTTGAGGCGCTGGCCGTTTCTGGCCCGCGCGCAAGCAGGAACGGACGCGTTATCACCCGCGCCGTGAAGCTCTACATGGACGGCGCGCTGGGCTCGCGCGGCGCCGCCCTGCTGGCGCCCTATGCCGATCAACCCGACACAAGCGGATTGCTCTTGATGACCCCTGAGGAAGGCGCCGCTTTGTTGACGAAGGCGAAGCAGGCCGGCGTGCAGCTCTGCACGCACGCCATTGGAGACCGTGGCAACCGCCTCGTCCTCGATCTCTACGAAGCCGCGCTTGCGGGCGCCGATGCGTCCTCACTGCGCTGGCGCGTCGAGCATGCCCAGATCGTCGATCCTGCCGACATTCCCCGGTTCGCGCAGCTTGGCGTCATCGCCTCGATGCAGCCCAGCCACGCGATCGGCGATCTCTTTTTCGCCCCCGCCCGCCTCGGACCGGACCGGCTTGACGGGGCCTATGCCTGGCGAAGCCTTCTCGATTCGGGGGCGACGATCGTTGGCGGCTCGGACGCGCCGGTCGAGCGCGGAGATCCTGTGATCGAGTTCTACGCCGCCGTCGCCCGCCGCGGCCTCGACGGGACGCAGACGGACGATTGGCGCCCCGCGCAGAAGGTGACGCGCGCCGAGGCGCTGAAAATGTTCACCAGCGCCCCCGCCTACGCGTCCTTCCGGGAACAGGACCTCGGAACGATCGAGCCCGGCAAACGGGCCGACTTTACGGTCTTATCCAAAGACATCCTTACTGTTCCCGAAGCGGAGATCCGCGACGCGAAACCCGTCATGACCGTCGTGGATGGCGAAATCTTATGGCGCGCGGCGGACGAAACCGCTCGAATCACCCCAAATTGAAGCGTTCCGGTAACCATCAGTCCAGTCTTCGTTAACCAAGTTCCCGGAGACTCCCCCGCTTCCGGTAACTTCAAGGAGTCGCTGATGACCCCGAAGGCCAACTACATCCTCATTCGCCCGCTCGATAACGAAGAGGGCTTTCTTGCTTATGCGATCGGCCTCGACGGCTGCGTCGTCGAAGGCCGCACCGAAGAGGAAACGCTCGCGAACATCAAGGAGGCGATCGCGGCATGGCGTCCGGCGGCCGCCGAGCTTGAGACGGCGGCCTAGGCGCGCAGAAGCGA
>CAYTVQ010000001.1:13799-33869 GCA_964441615.1 uncultured Caulobacterales bacterium
TAGGTCGCGAAAAGCTGCTCTGGACGCTCGAAGCATTTGAATTCGAGCGCATTGCCTGCGGGATCCCTGATGAAGAAGGTTCCCTGCTCGCCGGGCTCGCCCTTGAAACGGATATTCGGTTCGATGAGGAATGGCGCTCCGGCGCTCCTGAGGCGCTCCGCCAGCGCGCGCCATTCCAGCGGCGCCATCACGATCCCGAAATGACGTACCGGCACGTCGTGGCCATCCACGGCGTTCGTGGCGTCGCAGCGCTCCGTCCGGGACAGGTGCGCCACCAGCTGATGACCGAAAAAATTGTAGTCGATCCACTCGTCCGACCGCCGGCCGCGCGGACAGCCGAGCAGGCCGGCGTAGAACGCGTCCGCGGCCGCAAGATCATCAACGGGGATGGCCAGGTGGAATGGCTGCAACGTCATCTTGCTGGACCCTAACATGCAAGGCCTGCAGATGCGACGGACTTGTCCGGCTGTCCCGTAGAAGCGACCAGGGGTAACCGAAGGTGACTGTCACATGCCCAGATCGCTCGCAGTGTTGGCGGCAGCGATGGCGGCCAGCCTCCTCGCCGCCCTGGCGGCCGCGGCGGCCCCTCTCCGCCCCAACTCGAATGCGGCCGCGTTATCTCCCGGCGACTACGAATTCAGCTTCCGCCATGACGGAATCTTGCGGCGCTATCTCGTCCATGTTCCGGAAACCTACTCGGCCGCTGCGGCGACGCCCATGGTGCTCGCCTTGCACGGCGGCGGCGGGAACATGCATTACCAGGCGAATGACCGCAATTACGGACTCATCACCGCGTCAGAACGCTACGGGTTCGTCGCCGTGTTTCCGAACGGCTACGCGAAAAACCGGCGCGGCCTGTTTGCGACATGGAACGCCGGCCTGTGCTGCGGCCCGGCGCGCGACGAAAACATTGATGACGTCGGCTTCCTGAGATCGGTTGTCGCGCGCGTGAAGCGACAGGCGAATATCGATCCGGCCCGCGTCTATTCCATCGGCATGTCGAATGGCGGCCTCATGTCCTACCGCCTCGCCTGCGAGGCCCCGGACATCATCCGCGGCGTCATGGCGGTCGCGGGGACGGACAATACAGGCGTCTGTGCGCCGCAGCAGACAGTTCCCATTCTTCATGTGCACGCTCTCAATGATGATCATGTCCTTTACAATGGCGGCGCCGGAGAAGCCGCTTTTCGCAACCGCGACGCGGTGACTGACTTTCGTTCAGTGCCTGCCACCATCGAGAAGTGGGTCCGCCTCAACCACGCCGAGCCGGCCCCGGAGCGCGTCCTCTCCGTCGCGGGCGCCTGGTGCGATCTTCATCGGGCCCGGCCTGGCGGGGCCCCGGTCAAGCTTTGCGTCACCGAGAGGGGCGGTCACAGCTGGCCAGGCGGCGAAAAAGCGCGAAGCCCGGAGCCGCCATCGAAGGCGATCAACGCCAATGAGCAGATGTGGGAGTTCTTCTCAGGGCTCTGACGCTGCTATAGAGCGCTCAGGACAGGATAGGTGCGGCATGATCGAAATCGCGTCTGGCTTTTTTGTCTCTCCGCAGATCAGGCCAGACCAGCTCGGCGCGGCAAAGGCGCATGGCGTCACGCTGGTCATCAACAACAGGCCGGACGGGGAAGAGCCGTCTCAGCCCTCCGGAGCCGAAATCGCGGAAGCCGCAAAACGCGCCGGCATGACTTATGTCGCGATCCCCGTCGGACCCGCCGGCGCCTGCGACGCCGACCTTGACGCATTTGACGCGGCCATCAGCAAGAACACGGGAAAAACCCTCGCCTTCTGCCGGTCCGGCGCGCGCTCGACGATGCTGCGTGCGCTCGCGCGCGCTCGCGCTGGCGCTTCGGCCCAGGCTCTCGTTCAGGAAGCGGCGGCGGCCGGTTACAATATCGCCGGCCTGACCGCCCGCCTCGAGAAGCTGTCGCAATCAGGAAGGTAAGCGAGGGCGCGGCGAAGCCGTCGAGGGCGTATCGGACAAACGATCGGCGCCTCAGTAGTGAATAACGAGCCGCGCGCTCTTTGATGCGGCCGGGATGATGACGGTCTCGGTGAGGGTTACGCCGCAGCGCAGGGTCGCAAGATCCCGACCATCCGCATCGGTGGCGCGGCCGTCCGTCCCCTCGCCGCAATCAAGGAAACTCCCCGATTCCCGTTCAACGAAATAGGCGAAATGGGGCGGCGCGGTAACGTAGGCGCGGTCGGTGATGCCCCCTTCACTGTCCCCCAGCGCGACGCCGCCGGCCGTCGTCCGGTCCTTCGCAACTGCAGGGAACGATGCGCATGCGAGAAGTGCGGCGGCGGCGGTAACAAATTGTTTACAGTTGATCCACATGCGCCGGAAGTCGCAAGGCGCGTGCCGGAAAATCGACCGGCCGATGGCGGCGTGCGACCTTCCTTCTTCCTTGTCAGGGGTGCGGAAGGCATGCTCAAAGCGTGTCAAAGAGAGACGCCCGTCTTTACGACAATGTTCGACGACTTTGAAATCAGCGGCAGCCAGATCGTCGCCAAGGAAACTGGCGCGCATATTCCGCTGACAGCCGGCTTTTGGCGCGAAGCCTGGCGGATTGCGAGCTTCGTCGGAATTGTGCAGGGCCTGCGCTGGACGCGACTCCTCCGCGGTCGGGAGCCTCGGGCCCGCATCTCATTCTTTCCGAAGAAGCCGCGCTCCTACTACGTGATTTGGCCGGTGTGCCAGCTCGCCGACGTGAAGATCGTCGACGATCCGGCCGAGGCGGATCTCCACTTCTATTTCGAAGACAAGGAGTTTCGCGTCGCCCCGTCGCGTGCGCCCACGAACAAGCCTTCTTTCAATGTCGGCTGCTTCGACATACGCAAGAGCGTTGTCGCCCGCACCTTCGAGGAGGTGTTTGGATACGGATTATCAATTGATCCCTCTACGTATGCCGGCCGCGCTGTCGAGAAGTCGGAGCTGAATGGCCGCCACGACGGCCGCATCGTCGAATGTCCGCTCGCTCCCCGGCGCGACCGCGTCTATCAGCGTCTCATAGACAACACATTCGACGGGCGCGAGTTCATCGACATCCGCACCCCCGTCGTCGGCGGCAAGACGCCGTTCGTGTATCTCAAACGACGGCGGGCGGACCTGCGGTTTTCAAATGAGAACCATCGGGTCGATCTTGTCGATGCGTCGGCCGTCCTGTCCGAAGCGGAGCGCGCCAAGATTGCGGAATTCGCGCGCGCCATGGCGCTCGACTTCGGGGGCCTCGACGTGCTGCGCGACCGTGAAGACGGCCGCATCTACATTGTCGATGTGAACAAGACCGATATGGGGCCGCCTTCCGCCCTTCCCGGGAGCGAGAAGCTCGCCGCCATGCGGGGCCTTTCCGCTGCGTTCGCAGCGCTGGTCGATGAACGACTGGCCGGACGCCCCGCTTGAGCGAAATTCCTTTCGTGAGGACCTTTCCTTTCGCCTATGGCGAACCGTCGGCGCTCTCGCCGCTTATCCGCCGGGTGATCGCGAATAATCCAGGGCCCTACACCTTCACAGGCTCCGGGACCTATATCATTGGAAAGGAGGGCGGCGCCCTCGCAGTGATCGATCCGGGCCCGGACGATGACGCTCACGTGGAAGCGCTTGTCGCGGCCGTCGGCGAGGGACGGGTCACCCACATTTTCGTCACGCATACGCATCGCGACCATTGCGGCGCGGCGGCGGCCTTCGCGGCGCGGGTCGGGGCGCAGACCTTCGCTTTCGGGCCGCATCCCGAGGGAGACGCCGGTTCCGCCGAAGAGGGCGCGGACCGCGCTTTCATGCCGGATGTCCGCATCGGCGACGGCGCCGCGTTCGAAGGCGACGGCTGGACGATCACGGCGGTCGCCACGCCGGGACACCTCTCAAATCACCTCTGCTTTGCACTGAAGCAGGAAGGCGCACTCTTTACGGGGGACCACATCATGGGCTGGTCGACCACGGTTGTGGCGCCGCCCGACGGCGACATGGGCGACTATTTCGACAGCCTTGAGAAGCTGCTCGCCCGCGAGGATCGACGCTACTATCCGACCCACGGCGCGCCAATAGAAAGGCCCCTTCCCTTCGTCCGCGCCATTCGCGCGCATCGACGCATGCGGGACGGCCAGATTCTGGATCAGCTTCAGAAGGGGCGCTTGCGCGTCGGTGACATGATCCCGCACATGTATCAGGGACTCGACAGGCGCCTGCATGGAGCGGCCGCCATGAACGTCCTCGCCCATCTGGTGCGTCTGCAAAAAATCGGCGCGGTCGAGGCCGACGGACCGCCGGGCCTCCGCGCAGTCTTTCATCTGGCGAGGGGCGGCGAGGTCTGAGACCCGGACCTGGTAGGGTCAAAGAATTGAAAACCTGACAGCGCGGTCCTATCAGGCGTCTGCCGCCTTCGGGCGGGCCGAATGAAGGAGTGCAAGCATGAAGTTGAAGTTCGTTTTGGCCACAGCCGGACTCCTCGCCGCCATCGCCACGCCGGCGTTCGCAGCATGGAGCGTCATTGGGGTTCGAGAAGTGAAGGACCGGACGGAGAGCGATACGATCGTCGTCAGCGGCGGGCGCACCTTCAACCGCATCAAGATCTGCGTGAAGCGAAATCCCGTGCGCTTCATCGACGTCGACGTGCATTTTCGCAATGGCGGCCATCAGGACATCGGCGTCGCCGAGCGGCTCAATCCGGGTCAATGCACGCGCGTGATCGATCTCGAAGGCGGCAATCGCGACATCTCGCGAATTGACTTTCGCTACGAGGAAACCAGCGTCCGCCGCGCGCGGGCCCAAGTGAGGGTGTTGGCCGAGTAGAGTCGCCCCGATGTCGCCCCTCTGGCGACAATGCCGGAGGGGCGTCGGGATTTCCGCCCGCCGCCACATCGAGAATGCTTCGGCAATTTAGGGCGCCGTTCAGGGGAAGAGCCGCCGCACCGTCCAGGCGGCGACGGGCGAGGCGCGCAGAAACTGCAAACGGTCATGCAGCCGAAACGGACGGTTCACCCAGAACTCAATCTGCACTGGCGCAATCCGATATCCTGACCAATGCCCAGGACGGGGGATCTCGCCAAGACCGAACTCGGCGGCGCGGCGCGCCACCTCCTTCTCCAGCGCAAAGCGGCCTTCCAGAGGACGCGACTGCGCTGACGCCCACGCGCCAATGCGCGCCGTGCGCGATCGCGTAGCGAAATAGGCATCCGCCTCCTCGGCGCTGACCGGCGCCGCCGGTCCGCGTAATCGCACCTGCCGACGGATCGTCTTCCAGTGGAAACACGCCGCCGCCCTCGGAGCAGCCGCCAGCTGGCGACCCTTGGCGCTTTCGGTGTTCGTGAAGAAGGTCAGCCCGCGCTCATCAAAATCCTTGAGCAGCACCATGCGCACGTCCGGCAGCCCGTCTGAGTCGACGGTGGCCAGCGCCATGGCGTTGGGATCGTTGGGCTCCTTCCTGGCGGCGAGGGCCAGCCATTCGGCGAAAAGCCCGAGCGGGTCTTCGCGCGTGAAGACATCGCCCTGGTCCTCCTCCGCCTTGTAGGCCTCCTCGCTGGGAGACGAGGGAATGATGCGCGTCACCTTGGTTAACCCCTGTACGGGCGCTATCGCCTATACTGGCTCCATGTCCTTTAACACATTCGGCCGGATTTTCCGCGTCACCACCTGGGGCGAGAGCCACGGACCGGCCATCGGCTGCGTGATCGATGGGTGCCCGCCGGGACTGCTGCTGACCGAAGCGGACATCCAGGCCGCGCTGGACCTGCGGAAGCCGGGAACATCGAAATTCGTCACTCAGCGCAAGGAGCCGGACAAGGTCCAAATTCTTTCGGGCGTCTTCGAGGACGAACGGACAGGGGGGCAGCGGACAACCGGAACGCCCATTTCGCTCCTGATCGAGAATGTCGACGCGCGCTCGAAGGACTACTCGGACATCCGCGACAAGTACAGACCCGGCCATGCGGACTACACCTATGACGCAAAATATGGGTTCCGCGACTATCGCGGCGGCGGCCGTTCAAGCGCCCGAGAAACCGCCGCCCGCGTCGCCGCCGGCGCCGTCGCGCAGAAAGCGCTCGACGCCCTTTACCCGCAATCGGAAATAAGGGCGTTCCTCACGCAGGTCGGAAGCCTGAAAATTGACCGCACGCGATTTGACTGGGGTGAGATTTCAAGAAACCCGTTCTGGTGTCCCGACCCACAGATGGCGCCGCAATGGGAAGCGCTGATCGAGGCGACCCGCAAAAAGGGCTCTTCGATCGGCGCCGTCGTCGAGGTTGTTGCGAGCGGCTTTCCCGCCGGCCTTGGCGCGCCGGTCCATGGGAAGCTCGACGCTGAGCTTGCGGGCGCTCTTATGTCGATCAATGCGGTCAAAGGCGTCGAGATCGGCGCCGGCATGGCTTCAGCCGAGCTTTCCGGCGAGCAGAACGCCGATGAGATTCGCATCAAGGACGGGCGGCCGCATTTCCTCTCGAACAACGCCGGCGGAATTCTCGGGGGCGTCTCGACGGGTCAAGATATAGTCGCGCGCTTCGCGGTTAAGCCGACATCCTCCATCCTCAGCCCCCGCAAGACCATCACCCGCACGCTGGAGGAGACGGAAATCGTGACCAAAGGCAGGCACGATCCGTGCGTAGGCATTCGCGCAGCGCCGGTCGCGGTCGCCATGACCGCCTGCGTGCTCATCGATCACGCATTGCTGCATCGAGCCCAGTGCGGACCGCAATCGCCGTGAAATCCGCACTGCGTGACGGCTGCGAGAGAACAGAAAGCCGGGGTCGCAATTCCGGGCCGCTCAAGATAGTGTGCGTATTATGAAACGTGCATTCATCATTCTCGCCGTTCTCCTCGCCGTCGTCGCCGCGCTCTTTCTGGTCGTGCGCACCCCCGACACGAACCGCGACGCGATGATCGCCAAATATGGCGGACCCAGCCCGCTGTTCGCCGAAGGTCCCGGCGGGATGAAAGTGCACTGGCGCGACCAGGGCTGCCGCGAATGCCCGGCAATGGTCCTCCTGCACGGGTCCAACGCCAGCCTGCACACTTGGGAGCCACTGATGGAGCGGCTCGGCGTCGAATACCGCATCATCACTTATGATCAGCCCGGTCATGGACTCACCGGCCCGCATCCAATGGACGACTACACGGCTGCCGGCATGGCGCAGGCGCTGGATGCCGTCGCATCGGCGGCAGGCCTTGAGCACTTTATCCTTGGCGGCAATTCCATGGGCGGCTGGGTCGCCTGGCGCTATGCGCTCGCTCGCCCAGAGCGGGTCGACGCGCTCTTGCTCATTGACGCCGCCGGCGCGCCTCTGGCGCAGGGACAGACGCCCACGAAATTGCCGATCGGCTTCAGGCTGGCCCGGATCAGGGCGCTCGGGCCCCTCCTCGAACAGATAACTCCGCGAAGTCTGGTGGAGAAATCCTTGCTCCAGTCGGTGGAGGTTGACTCGATCGTCACGCCCGAGATGGTCGATCGCTACTGGGAGCTGTTGCGCTTCCCCGGGAATCGTCGCGCTACGGGCATCCGCAACCGAACTGATCGAGAGGAGGCGTACGCGGATCGCCTCGGCGAAATCTCGGCCCCAAGCCTCGTCTTATGGGGAGAAAAGGATTCGCTTATCCCCCGGAGCGCAGCCGACACCTTCGCCGAGCGCCTCCCTAATGTCACAAAAGTCATCCTGACGGGCGTCGGGCATATCCCGATGGAGGAGTCGCCCGATGCAACCGCCTCTGCAATTCGCAGATTCCTCGACGGGCTGGCGCCGGAAGCTCAGGATTCGCTCGCGCTCGAACCCTCCTGATGCGAGCATCCGCGGCTTGCTTGTAGCAGCCGCTCGGCGCCTGCCTTTCTGTAGACGGTCACTTTGCTCAGGAATGCGAGCGCAGGCGCTTCGTGACGCTCAAGACCCGCGCCGCCGAACAGCTTGTCGAGATTCTCGCGGCAGTAACCATCGTAATAGGGCTCATGGAAAGCCTCGGGAAACGCAGCGAGCAGCTCCTCGAATTCGGGCCGGTCGCCATACTGAATCGTATCGACATGAACGAAGACGCCGCCCGGCTTCATTAGTCTTGCGGCCTCCGCAACAACCTTCGCGCGGACCGCGGGCGGCAGTTCGTGGAAGAAGTAGACCCCGGTCACAATGTCGAAGGATGAATCGGGAAGGCCCGTCGCCTCTGCATTGGCTTCCACATACGAGACCTCCCGGTAGCGCGCCAATGTGGTCCGCGCCTTGCCGAGATAAGCGGGCGAGAGGTCCAGCGCCGTCACCGCAAGCAGCGGCCAGTTGGCTTTCACAGCGCGCAGAAACGCGCCGGTCCCGCAGGCCAGATCGATCAGCTTCAGGGATGCCGGATCACGTCCGCCAATGGCGCGCCTGATCGCGGGCAGAGCCTGGCGGCGCATCGCTGCGGCGGCCCCGGTGAAGAGCGTCTCGACCTGCATGTCGTAACGGTCGGCGGAGGCGGCGCTGAGCCAGCCGTCCGACTGAAAATGAAAATTCTGGAGGTAATAGCGCGGAAACCTCTCCGCAAGCACGCTATCATAGACTTCCGAATGCCCGCGCTCGTCCTGGCGCCGCGAGATCTCCTCCGTGTCCTGAAGATAGTCTCGACTGCGCCGCCACAAGTCGCCGGGACTGTGCGGGCGGATCAATTCCGCCGGCATCTTATATTCGCCAGACGCAATATTGCGCCAATCGCTGCTGAAAAGATCAACGAAAGCCTCGCGCAGCGCGCGCCTGTCATAGCCAGCGAGCTGCGCCGCCGCCGCACGGCGACTCATCCGGATTCGGCCCGCCACATAGTGGCCGGTGAACCATGCGATGCGGGCGAACTGGGATACGAAATAGGTTGCGCCGGCCGCCGCCACGCTCAAGGCGCCGGAATTGTTCGTCATCATGGCCTCCTGAAGACAGCGGCGAGCTCGATATGCGCCGAATAGACAAACTGGTCCACCGGAGCGACCTCGAGCAGCCTGTATCCGCCTTCCAGCAGGATTGCGGCGTCACGCGCAAACGTCTCCGGATTGCAGGACACTCCGACCACGAGCGGGACCGCACTGCCTGCGATCTCCCTGGCCTGCTCTATGGCTCCGACGCGAGGCGGGTCGAAGACAATTGCATCGTAGCGGCCTAACTCGCCGCCGCGGAGAGGTGAGTGGAACAGGTCTCTGGTCTCGGCCTTCGCCTTCAATGGCCGGCCGTTCCGCTGGGCCTCCTTCACGGCGGCGTCAAGCGCCGCGATAGCCCGCTTGTCAGCGTCGAAGGCCTCGACCTGCGCCGCGCGCGCCAGCGGCAAAGCAAATGTGCCGCATCCGGAGAACAGGTCGGCGACGCGCCTCGCGCCCCCAGCCGCACCCCGCACCAGCGCGATGAGGGCGTCCTCGCCTTCTCTGCTTGCCTGGAGAAAGGCGCCGGGCGGCGGCCAGACTTCGATACCGTCGACCCTGACGACCGGCTTCCCGATGGCAAAAAGCGGCGCGCCATTTACAGAAATGCGGATCAGGCCATTCGCTGCGGCAGCGAGCCTGGCAAGCGCGACCCCCATGTGTTCAGGAACCCCGGTTCCAACGATATTCACATCAAGACCGTTGTCGCACAGGGTCGCATGCAGATTGAATTCCGACGCCGGAACCGCCTCGGCGAGGCGCCGCAATACAGGCAACTGCCGATGCAGCTCCGGATGCAGAATTTTGCAGCCGTCTATCTCGACAATCTCATGTGATCGGCGGGCGCTGAATCCGAGGACAAGACCCTCCTTCTGCCGTCTAACGGCGAAGGTCGCGCGCCGGCGCGTCGCAGCTGCGATCAGAACCGGTTCGCGCACGGACTCCGCGTCCACGCCGACGCGGGCCAGCGCATCAACAATGCGCCGACGCTTGAACTCAGCATAGGTCTTCGGCTCTATGTGCTGCAGCGCGCAGCCGCCGCAATGCGCTGCATGCGGACATTCAGGCGGGCGCCTGAATGGGCTCGTTTCGACCCACTCGACAATCCTTGCGCGATCGCCATGGATTTCCGCGACAGCAATATCGCCGGGCGCGGCTCCCCGCGCGAAGACGCGCCTGCCCTCGAACGCGGCGACGCCGTCGCCAGCGGCGCCAAGCCCGCTGAAGCGCAGCGTCGCGCGCGCGCTATCCTTGCCTGATCGCGCCAAGAAGAAACTCCCGATTGCCGTCACCGCCCGTGATGGGGCTCGCGATGGTCCCGATCAAGCGCCATCCCGGCCGCGCCGCCATCCACTCTCGAAGGTCGATTGCAGCGCCTTCCGCATCTGCAGCAGCGACGATTCCACCCTTGCCGACGCGAGTGCGTCCGACCTCGAATTGGGGCTTGACCAGCGCTACGAGGCGTGCGCCCGGCGCGGCAAGTTCTAGCGCCGGCGGCAGGGCGAGTTTCAGGCTAATGAAGCTGACGTCGCAGACGATGAGGTCGATCAGGTCGCCGACCAGCCGGGACGACAAGTCTCGTGCATCGGTCTTCTCGAGGCTGACAATGCGGGGATTGGACGCAATCTCTGCGTGCAGTTGCCCGTGACCGACATCAACGGCGTAGATTTTCCCGGCGCCGCGGCGCAGCAGAACGTCGCTGAAGCCTCCGGTCGAGGCGCCGACGTCGAGGCAGATTTTCCCAAGCGGGTCGATTGCAAAAGCATCAAGCGCGGCGGCGAGCTTGACGCCGCCGCGCGAAACGTAGTCATGCGCGCCCCCCGTGACAGCCACCACGGAACTGCTCCTGATCGCCAAGGAGGATCTTGCGGCAACAACGCCGTCAACGCTGACCCGCCCAGCCGTGATCGCGGCCTGCGCCCGTGCGCGGCTCGGAAACGAGCCGATGGAAACGAGATATGCGTCAAGGCGCATTCGGCTGATCGCGATTGACTCCCGATAGTGGGAGTCTATCGTAAGTTCATCGCTCGGCCAGGGGGAAGGATGGGCGTCGATACAACCAGCAACGCAAAGCGATCGCCCGCAAAACCTGCGGGCGCGCAATGGCTGGCGCCGCTCGCGCTCGCTCAAACGCTGGCGCTTGTCTTTCTTGGATATTCTGTTTCGGATCTCGGCGCAAAGACCGACCGGCTTGCGCGCGTGGCTGCATTGAACGCCGCGCTTCCGGCCGCCCCTGCGACCGCGACCCAATTTGCCGCCGCATCTCCAGCGGAAGTTCGCAACATCGTTCGGGAGGAAATCGCCCGGCTCGGCGGCCAGCCGGCCGAAATCGCTCAGAACCAGGGCGCCGCACAGCTTCCCGCGTTGACGCAGTCGGCCCCTGCGGCTTCACTCGGCGAAGTTCGTCGAGACCTTGAGGCGCATATCGCCCGCGGCCGCATGACGAGCGTTGAGGTTGAACAATTCCTGACCAGAGCCGCCGAACTTCCGCCCGCCGAACGCGAACGGATGATGCGGAAGTTCCAGGCGGCCATCAATTCGGGCAAACTGGACGCGCGTCTTTGAGGATTCAAGCCTAGTAACCAGAGGGAGACCTGCATGACGAAGACCAACCTGACCATGGTGATTGCGGCAATCGCGATCGCCGGATTCTCACCCGCGGCGCTCGCAGGATTCACCCAGCCGGCCGAAGTCGATATCATCCCCAATGTTGCGCCAGATCCCGCTGGCGGGCTCGCCCAGGGCGATATGACGACAGCGCGCTACAATGCCGACAAGGATGTCTTCATTGGATGCGGCATTCGAAAAATTCTCACCGGCGGCGGCACAGTGGTCTCGACCGGCTTTTGCCAGGGGAGGGATGCGGCGGACGACCAGATCACCTGCTTCACCACGAACGCCGAGCTCCTTGATGCAATATCGTCAAGCGGAGACTTCGGCTTCGTGACCTTCAGCTGGAGCGGCGTGGGAACCGAGGATGACCCCGCCGAATGCCGGCGCATCGGCTTCTCGAACCAGTCCTTCTACCTGCCGAAAAAGCTTGATCGGAACTGATCATTCATTCGCTTGTGATCATGAGCGGCGCCAAAAGCGCCGCTCACATTTTTGTAGGGCTGTTCGCACAAATCCTATTCCAGCAAGCGCGCTTCAACCGGCGCCTCCGAATGTTCCGGCAATAGCCGATATGTCAGCTCCTCGCCTCGAACCGTGAACGTCGAACCCACCCAGCGCGCATCGTCATACCATAGATCGAGCGCAACCGTGCCGGTGATCCGGAAGTGTTCCGCATAGGCCCCGCCGGGCGAGACCGTGCGGCCCAGCGCTGTAGTCGAAATATCGATCAACTCGCCGTTCTGCGTATTAAGCAGAGTGTCCGCGCTGACAATGGATCGGTTCCAGTAGCTTGAGGGAATTGCGTCGGGCGGAACCATTCCCCTGTAGCCCGTTCCGTCAACCTGAAGACCGTCCGCGACCTGACGGACTGCAAGACGGGACTTCCGTCCGTTGTTGTTGGTTCTGCTGTCGATCGATTGGACCCTTCCCTCCCGCCAGACCTCGCGGGACTCATGCCTGTAGTGAAAGACCGGCACGGGGCCGAAGTTCACGCGCATTTTGATGTCCGTATCAACGACGGTTCGGTCGCCCACATGGCGCACATGGACGACATGCGTCCCGATCGGCGCTCCTTTTCGGATAATCTCGAAAGAGGCGCCGAGGCCTTCGGCCGCGGCGGGCGGAGACAGGAGGCCGGCGCCAAGAAGGGCCAGCGCCGCAGCCTCACATGTTACAGGCATACTGGACTTGCGCATGCGTGGGCTACGGTCTTGATCAGGCTTTGGATTATCGCCTAACGAATTAGGAGCTGCCTCGGCCTTCGCGCCTCCCTCGGGGCGCGTTGGGAGCAGACTGGAAACCCAGGGTTTCGCGAGGGATCGATGCTCGGCGAGCTCCCAACGCCCGTTGTCTCAACTGAATGGCTCGCCGCCCATCTCGGGGAGCCGGGCTTGAAGGCTGTTGACGCTTCATGGCGCATGCCGGGCATGGGAGACGCGCGCGAAGCCTATCTGAGGGCCCATATCCCGGGCGCCGTTTTCTTTCCGATCGACGAGATCGCGGACCGCAAGACCGCTCTCCCCCATATGCTGCCGGATCCTGACCAGTTCGAACGGGACGTTGGGGCGCTGGGGATCAGCGACGCAGATCGGATTGTCGTCTACGATGACGCCGGCATATTCTCCGCCGCGCGGGCGTGGTGGATGTTCAAGGCGATGGGGCACGACGCCATTTCCGTGCTTTCCGGCGGCTTCCCGCGCTGGCGATCCGATAATCCGGTCGAGCAGGGAATTCCAGACGTCGCCCGCGCGCAATATCGCGCCAGGCCTGACCCCCGCTACCTCGCCGATCACCAGACCGTGCGCCAGGCGCTGCACGATGGCGTCGCCGTCATATTGGACGCCCGACCTTCCGGGCGCTTCAGCGGCCTCGAACCCGAGCCCCGCCCCGGACTTGTCTCGGGGGCCATGCCGGGCGCCCGGAACATTCCGCACTCGACCCTTCTGCAAGATGGCGCGGCGCTTAAGCCAGCGCGCGAATTGGCTGCGATTTTTGCTGCCGCCGGAGTCGATGATAAAACGCCCGTCATTACCACCTGCGGATCGGGGGTCACGGCGGCCGTTCTGTCTTTGGCGATCGAGGCGCTTGGCCGTGCACCCGCTCGACTTTATGACGGCGCATGGGCGGAATGGGGCCGGATTGACAACGACCGCACCTTGTTCCCTGTTGCCGGAGAAACGCCGCTTGAGCCGTCGGGTTGACATAACCATCACCTACCTTGAGCAGATCGCGCGTCCGATCCTGCCAACCCCGTTGCGACCGCCCGGCAAGATCGCCATCATGCGCGCCGAGGCGCCGCCGGTTTCATTCTATCGCTATCTCTATTGCCTGATTGGCGATCCTCATTACTGGATGAGCCGACGCCATCTCTCGGACGCTGACCTGGCTCAAATCATCGCTGACCCGGGCGTTTATGTTTATGTGCTCTATGTTGGCGGCGTGCCGGCGGGCATGGGCGAGATCGACATGCGGAACGACATGGCCGCGGAACTGAAGTTCTTTGGCGTCGCCCCAGCCTACCAGGGGAAAGGCTATGGACGGTTCTTCCTGACGCATGTGATCGATCTCGCCTGGGCGCTGGGCCCGAGGAAGCTTCGGCTCGAGACCTGCACGCTCGACCACCCGGCCGCCCTGCCGCTGTACCAGAAAGTAGGCTTTTCGGTGTATGACCAGCAATCTGGGCAGATCGAACTCCCCGAGGATGCGAGCGCGGGGCGCGCATGAAGGAAGAGACAAAACTGCTCGCCGCCGGGCGGCCGCACCGGCGGCCCCACCACCCGGTCAACCAGCCGGTTGAACGCGCCTCGACCTATCTTTTTCCGACGTATGATGATTTCGCGGATGGAGCCCGGAACATCGTCTACGGACGACTAGGGACGCCGACTCATCGCGCGCTCGAAGAGGCGGTGAACCTTCTCGAAGGCGGCTACGAAACACGGCTTGCGCCCTCGGGACTGGCTGCCGTTAATTATGCCCTTCTCGCTTTCTGCCAGGCTGGGGACCAGATCCTTGTCGCTGACAGCGTCTATGACCCGGTTCGCAAGTTCTGCGACGGATTCCTGGCGCGCTTTGGCGTCGAGACCATCTACTATGATCCGCTCATCGGCGCCGACATCAGCGCGCTTCTGACCCCGCGCGTGAAGGCGGTGCTCATAGAATCCCCCGGTTCACTTACATTCGAAGTGCAGGATGTTGCTGCAATCGCCGCCAGCACGCACAAGGTTGGAGCCAAAGTCATCGTTGACAACACCTGGTCCGCAGGCTGCTTTTTCAAACCGCTCCGCCACGGCGCCGATGTAAGCGTGCAGGCCGGCACAAAGTATATCGCCGGGCATGCCGACCTGCTGATCGGCACGATGACATGCGCGGATGAAGGAGCCGCTCGCGCCGTTTTCAAGACCCTCCTGCAGCTGGGCGCAAACGTATCGGCTGATGACGCCTATCTGACGCTGCGGGGCTTGCGCACGCTGAAAACACGCATGTCCCGTCATGAAGCGACAGGCCTGAAACTCGCGAAATGGCTCAGCAAGCGCCCCGAAGTCGAACGCGTCCTGCATCCGGCCCTTAAATCCTGTCCGGGCCATGCGATCTTCAAACGCGATTTTACGGGATCGTCCGGCCTTTTCGGCGTTGTGATGAAGCCGCTTGCCGCAGGGCAGATTAAGGCATTCTTCAATGCGCTGAAGATTTTTGGCGTCGGGTATTCATGGGGCGGTTTTGAGAGCCTTTGCGTCCATGTTCGGCCGCTACGCACCGCCGATCCCTGGCTGGAAACGGGACCCGTGTTCAGATTCAGCGCTGGCCTTGAAGACGCCGACGACCTGATCGCTGACATCGATCGCGCTCTTGCGGCGATGACCGTAGCGAAATGATGGAGAAACTCTCGTGAACTGCCGCGCTCTCCTCGCCATGGGCCTGCTGCTGTCTGGCTGCGAAAGCCTCGGCGGGGGGCCGAAGATGACCGAAATCGTCACTGAGCCCTCAGGCGCGCTGGTGCGCGTCGAAGGCTATGGCGAGTGCACGACGCCCTGCACCGTCGCATTCGACGTCCCGCGCACGATCTCAATCTTCAAGGAGGGCTTCAAGGAACGCCGCCACCAGCTTGAGCCAGGCAAGTCACGCGTCGTATTCAAGCTTGAACTCGTCGCGCCGACGACGGAGGTCGAAAAGACCGAACTGCCAAAACTATGAAGGAACCGGGGATGCGCCGACGCCGCTGTCAGGCATCTATGATGCGCAGATGCGCAGCCATTCCTCTTCGGTAAGTATTCTCACGCCGAGTTCGCGCGCTTTCGAGAGCTTTGAACCGGCGTCCGACCCGGCGACGACATAATCGGTCCTGGCGGACACTGATCCCGCCACTTTGGCGCCCAGCGCGAGCGCGCGGGCCTTGGCTTCGTCACGGGTCATCTTCTCAAGGGTTCCCGTGAAGACCACGGTCTTGCCGGCGACGGGCGAACGCAACTCAGCAGGGGCGGCCATAGGCGCCGGCTCGACCTCTTTCAGAAGCCGGTCGATTGCGTCGAGATTGTGTTTCTCGGCAAAAAAATCGATGACGCTCTGGGCCACGAGTTCCCCAACTCCGCTAATGGCGAGCATCTCCCCATAGGCGGCGCTCTCCCGGTCCCGCGCCTTGACTGCGGCGATGCGCAGCGCATCGAAACTGCCATAAGCCGCCGCGAACAGGCGCGCATTTGTCTCGCCTATGTGACGAATGCCGAGCGCATAGATCAATCGAGGCAACGAGATGCGGCGGCGCGCGTCGATTGCGGCGAGCAGATTCTCGACCGACTTCGAGTTGGTGGGAACGGGTCCGCCATCCTTGCCCAGCGCACGCGAGCCATCCGGCTTTGTCTTGTAGGTGTAGAGGTCAATCTTGCCGGCCTTCATGCGCGCGGCCAGGGTGAAGATGTCCGCCGGCTCGCGTACGAGCCCCTGAGCAAAGAATGCGTCGATCTGTTTCTCGCCGAGGCCTTCAATATCGAAAGCCTTGCGGGACACGAAATGGCGCAACCTTTCCACCGCCTGGGCCGGACAAATGAGGCCGCCGCTGCACCGGCGCACGGCTTCGCCCTCCTCGCGCACGGCGTGACTGCCGCAGGCGGGGCATGACTCAGGAAATACGAACGCCTTCGCATTGCGCGGACGCTTCTCCAGCAACACCTCGATGATCTGCGGAATGACGTCGCCGGCGCGCTGGATGACGACTGTGTCCCCGACGCGGATATCCTTGCGCGCAATTTCGTCCTGGTTGTGGAGGGTCGCGTTCGAGACCACGACGCCGCCGACCGTCACCGGCTTGAGCCGGGCGACCGGCGTCAGTGCGCCGGTGCGGCCGACCTGAATCTCGATCGCTTCGAGAATTGTCGTTGCGCGTTCGGCCGGAAACTTGTGGGCGATGGCCCAGCGCGGACTTCGCGACACGAAACCAAGCCGCTCCTGATAATCCAGCCGGTCCACTTTGTAGACGACGCCGTCGATATCATAGCCCAGTCGCGCTCGGTCGGCCGCGAGGCGCGAATGGTGTGCAAGAAGCGCCTCGACCCTCCCTGAACGGATTATGTGCGGGTCGATCTTGAATCCGAGCGCGCCGAGGCGCCTGACCGCCTCGAACTGGGTCGCGGCGAGCGGCTCGCTCGTTTCGCCCCAGGCATAAGCGAAGAACCGGAGGGGCCGCATAGCGGTCACTGCAGGATCAATTTGACGCAGCGAGCCGGCCGCGGCGTTGCGCGGATTGGCGGCCGTCTCTTCTCCCTCGCTTTCAAGACGCGCATTCAGCGCCGCGAAATCCTCGCTGCGCATATAGACCTCGCCGCGCACTTCGAGGATTTCAGGCGCGCCCTTCAGCGTCTTGGGAATGTCCGCAACCGTCAGCACATTGGCGGTCACGTTCTCGCCTTCCGCCCCGTCGCCCCGTGTCGCGGCTGCTTTAAGGACCCCGCCTTCATAGCGAATAGAAAGAGAGAGGCCGTCGATTTTCGGCTCCGCGGTGAACGAGAGAGGATCATCGTCGGAGAGGTTCAGAAAGCGGCGCACGCGGCCGACGAAATCGACGACATCCTGATCGTCGAATGCGTTGTCGAGAGACAACATCGGCCTTGCATGCCGCACCGTTTCGAACTTCGTTGACGGCGCGGCGCCGATCCTGTCCGAAGGGCTGTCCTTGCGCCGCAGTCTCGGGAAGCGTCGCTCGATGAGGGCGTTGCGCCGGCGCAAGGCGTCGTACTCAGCGTCGGTGATGAATGGCCGGTCCTTCTGGTAATAGGCCTCGTCCGCGCGGGCGATCTCGCTGGCGAGTCGCGCGAGCTCCTGCGCCGCCTCTTCGGGCGAAAGATCCTTGACGGGGAGCGCGCTGACGCTTCTTGCGATCACGGATCAATCCGCATCATGCCCGCTTCCTGCGCTTCTGCATGGCGGCCTGCGCCCCAAGAAGCTTCGCTGCAGCCGCCCGCGCCTCGCTCGTCACCTCGGCGCCTGAAAGCATGCGCGCAATTTCCTCCACGCGCTCGTCCATTGCGAGCGGCGCCACCGTCGTGACCGTGCGCCGCGCCGTCTGCGTCTTCTCGATGCGCCAGTGATTGTGTGCGCGCGCCGCCACCTGCGGGCTATGCGTGACGACCAGTATCTGGGCGTCCCGCGCGAGGCGCGCGAGACGCTCCCCCACCGCGTCAGCGACAGCCCCGCCGACGCCGCTGTCGACCTCGTCGAAGATGATGACGGTGCGGTTCTCCTTGGCCGCGAGCGCCGCCTTCATGGCGAGAACGAAGCGTGAGAGCTCGCCGCCTGAAGCGATGGTCTTCAACGGACCCATTGGGGCCCCGGGGTTGGTGCGCACCAGAAACTCGACCTGGTCGAACCCTTCCATCATCGGATGGCTCTCATCGGTGCGGATTTCGGTCAGGAACGCGGCGTTTCCGAGCTTCAGCGGCGCCAGTTCCTTTGCGACCGCGGCATCGAGCGTCGCCGCCGCCTTGCGGCGCGCCCCGGAGAGGGCCCTGGCGGCCTTGCGATAGGCGCCCTCGGCGCGGTTCGCGGTTTCCTCGAGCGCGGAGAACCCCGTCTCCCCGGCCTCAATGTCGGCAAGCGTCGATGACGCAGCCGCAAGAACTGAGCCGAGCGCATCAACCGGACAGCCATGCTTGCGCGCGGCGCTGCGGAGCGCGAACAGCCTCTCCTCGGTCTTCTCGAGCAGCGCCGGATCGACGCCAAGCCTCGCCGCCGCGTCCGCGACTGCGGCGCGCGCCTCCATGACCTCTCCGAGCGCCGAATCAAGCCGCGCAAGGGCGCCAGTCAGGGGATTGTCGGCCTGCGGGAATTGCCCCGACGCCTTGGCGAGCCGGCGCGCGGCCGCGGAGAGCCGGCGCTCCAGTCCGTCTTCGGAGAGAAGATTCTCGGCCGCGGCCAGGTCCTCCGTGACTTTTGCAGCCGCCAGCAACTCGGCTCGGCGGGCTGCGAGACCGGCTTCTTCATCCGCCTGCGGAGCGAGCGCGGAAAGTTCGGTGACAACATGACGCAAATAATCGGCATCGGCGAGCGCCCTGGTTCGACCGGAGCGCTTTTCCTCCAGCGAGGCGACGGCGCCCATCCACGCTCTCCAGAGGGCCGCAACCTCATTGCGCGCGCTTTCGAGGCGCCCGAAATCGTCAAGCAGTTCGCGGTGCGTGGTCGCCGTGAGGAAGCCGCGGCCTTCGTGCTGGCCATGAATCTCGACAAGGCTTTCGCCGATATCCCTCAGGAGCGCGACCGAGACAGGTTGATCGTTGATGAAGGCGCGGCTGCGCCCGTCCCGCGCCTGCGTGCGTCGCAAGATGACCTGGCCGTCCCGGGATTCGAGACCGTTCTTCGCGAGCATCGCCCAGACGGCGTGGTCGGCGGCGGGCTCGAAGGCTGCCGAAACGACGCCCTGCTCGGCTTCCTCGCGCACCTGTCCGCGCTCGATGCGGCCGCCAATGGCAAGGCCCAGGGCATCAAGAAGGATTGATTTGCCGGCGCCGGTTTCGCCCGTCAGGACCGTCATGCCGCGCCCGACATCCAGGGAGAGCTGGTCGATCAGGATGAAATTCCGAATGTGCAGGGCGGCGAGCATTGAACGGACGCAGCTTGTGTGTCGCAAGTCTAACGGGATTCGGCGCCGCGCCGTAACCTCTCTGTCGCGTCCGGATGGCCGGGCAAAAACCCGGATCGTGCGCCTAGCTGAGCACGCGGACCGGTCCGGTTTAGAGGGGCGGGCGGCGGCCCGGGCCGCGGCGCGGCCAGGGGCCCTCGCCCAGCCGGCCTTTAACCGCGCGAGCCGCTACGCCGCAAGCTTCCTGACGACATATTGGAGTATCCCGCCATGCCGGAAATAATCGAGCTCGTCCGCAGTATCGATCCGAACACGGAGTTCTATGTCGCGTGCGGCGCCGTCAGCGGACTCAATGGTCGCTTTCATTAGCGTCCGCGGCTCGACCGTCTCGACGCCGTGCAGCGTGACCTTTTCATCGCCCTTGAGCCCCAGGGACTTCCAATTGTCGCCGTCTTTAAACTGCAAGGGCAGAACGCCCATGCCGACGAGATTGGAGCGGTGGATGCGCTCGAAGCTCTCCGCAATCACGGCCCGAACGCCAAGGAGGAC
>CAYTVQ010000002.1:0-30360 GCA_964441615.1 uncultured Caulobacterales bacterium
CCGCCAGATCTCGCAGCATGCGCATTCCGAGAGTGTCGGGCAGCTGCCGGAAGGAATCTGGATCACCCGCGCGCCGCCCCTCGATCGCAAGATGATTCTTCTCGCCAAGGTGCAGGACGAAGCCGGCCATGGCCTCTACCTCTACTGCGCCGCGGAGACGCTCGGGATCACGCGCGATCAGATGACGGAGCAGTTGCTGTCGGGCAAGGCGAAGTATTCCTCGATCTTCAATTATCCGACGCTGACCTGGGCCGACATCGGGGCCATAGGCTGGCTCGTGGACGGCGCCGCAATCATGAACCAGGTGCCGTTGCAGCGCTGCTCCTACGGGCCTTATGCTCGCGCCATGGTGCGCATCTGCAAGGAGGAGAGCTTCCATCAGCGTCAGGGCTACGACATCATGATGAAGCTCTCCAGGGGGACGCCGGAGCAGAAAGACATGGCGCAGGATGCACTCAACCGCTGGTGGGCGCCGTCGCTCATGATGTTCGGGCCGCCGGACGACACGTCGGTGCATTCGGCGCAATCCATGGCCTGGAAAATCAAGCAGAACACCAATGACGAGCTGCGCCAGAAGTTCGTCGATCAGACCGTTCCGCAGGCGGATTATCTTGGCCTCAAGATTCCCGATCCCGATCTCAAATGGAACCAAGCGAAAGGCGGCTATGATTTCGGCGCGATTGACTGGAATGAGTTTTACGAAGTGCTGAAGGGCAACGGCCCCTGCAACGCCGAGCGCATGGCGGCCCGCCGCAGGGCCTGGCACGACGGCCAATGGTTTCGCGAGGGCCTTCTCGCTCATGCGCAGAAGGCAGCGGCGCGCAAGATGGCGGCGGAATAGGCGGCGAGAGGATCGGGGCCAGGGACCACGGGATGAGATTGTCAGGAGTTTCGCTACTTCTGCTCGGCCTGCTCGGCGCGTGGTTCGGGCTCAATTTCATCGGGGCGCCGGGAGTGGTCTCGCGGGAGCCCATTTTCTCCCTCGCCGGCGTCATGCTTGGACTTGTTGCGGCCTTCGCGCTGATGGGCCTGCTTGGACTTCGCTACGCTGCGGCTTTGTGGCTGATCGCTCTGCTTGTCTGGGCATTTCTTCAGATCGAAACGCACTGGAGCACATATTTCTTTGTAGAGGCCAGCGAGAAGAAGGCGGCATGGTATGCGCGCACATTCGGCGGAAACTGGCGTTTTCTTCCCGTGATTGAGGGTCGGACGACGCCAGACGGGTATCACGCCATACTGGGGGCGCTCATTCTCGCCAACATCGGCGCCGCCATCCGGGACACGGTCAGGAGGTCGCCCGAACATGAACAGTGAATGGCCCCTTTGGGAAGTCTTCATCCGCGGGCAGCATGGCATGAGCCATCGCCATGTCGGATCGCTCCACGCGCCGGACGCAGAAATGGCGATCAGGAATGCGCGCGACGTCTATACGCGCCGCAATGAGGGCGTCTCGATCTGGGTGGTGAGGGCCGGCGATATCGCCGCCTCGTCGCCGGAAGACAGGGGTCCGCTGTTCGAGCCCTCCAATTCGAAAGTTTACCGGCATCCGACTTTCTACGACATCCCCGATGAAGTGGGGCACATGTGAGCGATCCGGAACTTTTCGAGTTCACGCTCCGCATGGGCGACAATGCGCTGATCCTCGGTCAGCAAGTGTCGGCCTGGTGCGGTCATGCGCCGGTCCTCGAAGAGGACATCGCGCTCGCCAATGTCGCGCTCGATCTGATCGGAGAGGCCAAGCTCTGGCTCGCGCTGGCGGGCGAAGTCGAAGGCCGGGGCCGCAGCGCCGACGATCTGGCTTTCCTGCGCGACGCGCGCGCCTTTCGCAACGGCCTTCTCGTCGAACAGCCGAACGGCGATTTCGGACACACGCTCATGCGCCAGTTCCTGTTCGACACGTGGCATTGGCCGATGCTGAAAGCGCTGTCCCGCTCGAGCGAGGCGCGCGTGGCCGCCATAGCGGCAAAGGCGGAAAAGGAAGCGGAGTATCACTTCGAACGCTCGCGCGACCTCATCGTCCGCCTCGGGGATGGGACGCAGGAAAGCCATGAGCGGATGCAGCGCGCCCTCGACGCACTCCTCCCGTTTCAGGGCGAACTCGCGACGGCGGACGCCGTCGATTCGGCATTGCTGGCGCGCGGGGTCGCGCCGGACCCTGCTCAGGTGAAATCGGAAATGGATCGCCTGACCCGCGAGACGCTCGCCGAGGCGACCCTGACGCCGCCCCAGGCCGCCATCCGCAAGGGCGGCAAGGCCGGGCTGCACTCGGAGGCGCTTGGCTACATCCTCGCCGACATGCAGTTTCTCCAGCGAGCCTATCCAGGGGCGATCTGGTGACGGATGACCGGATCTTTGCGGGCGGAGTGTCGGGACCGGAGCGTCCCGTCGCGGTGAAGGCTGACAGCGATGCGCCGAATTCCGCAAACCCTCACCCCCGGCCCCACTCCCGCTTTGAAGGGCGGGAGAGGGGAGAGAGATTGCCGCGCGCGCAGTATCCCGAAAATCGCCCCGACCCCGCCGACATCATGCGCATCCTCGAAGGCGTTCCGGATCCGGAGATTCCGGCCATCTCCGTCGTCGATCTCGGCATTGTGCGCAATGTCGAATGGCGCGGCGAAGAACTCGTCGTCGCGATCACGCCGACCTATACGGGCTGCCCGGCGACGGCGGTCATCGGCCTCGAAATCGAGGCCGCGCTGCGCGCGCGCGGGCTCGAACGCGTGCGCGTGGAGACGCGTCTCGCGCCGCCCTGGACGACAGACTGGATTAGTGAGCAAGGCCGCGCCAGGCTCAAGTCGTTCGGGATCGCGCCGCCGTCCATGGCCTGCGCGGGCGCCACGAATGCGCCGTCGGAATGTCCTCATTGCGGGTCGCAACGGGTCGAGCGCGTCAGCGCCTTCGGCTCGACGCCCTGCAAGGCGCAATGGCGCTGCGCCGAGTGCCGCGAACCCTTCGACTATTTCAAACGCTTCTAGTCATGTCCCGCTTTCATCCCCTGACCGTGACGGACATCCGCCGCGATACGCGCGACAGCGTCGTCGTCACGCTGGCGGCGCGCGCCGAAGACCGCGAGAGTTTCCGTTTCGTCCAGGGCCAGTATCTGACCTTCCGCCGCGTGTTCGATGGCGAGGAGCTGCGCCGGTCCTATTCGATCTGCGCGGGCCGCCGGGAGGGCGTCCTTCGGGTCGGCATCAAGAAGGTCGATGGCGGCTGGTTTTCGGGGTTCGCCAATGACGAACTCAAGGTCGGCGACGTTCTCGAAGCCATGCCGCCCATGGGCAATTTTCATGCGCCCATCGAGCCGGCGAGAAAGAAGCGCTATCTCGGCTTTGCCGGCGGCTCGGGGATCACGCCGCTGATCGGCATCATGAAAACCGTGCTCGACGAGGAGCCGCTGTCGTCCTTCACGCTGGTTTATGGCAACCGTAACGCCGCCTCGATCATGTTCCGCGAAGAACTTGAGGACCTGAAGAGCGCGCATATGGGGCGCCTCAACATCGTTCACATTCTCGAAAGCGAGGCGCCCGAGATCGATCTCTTCTCGGGGCGGCTCGACCGCGCCAAATGCGACGCGTTGTTCGCCGGCTGGGTCGATGTGACCGGCGCCGACATGGCCTTCATCTGCGGCCCCGAGCCCATGATGCTGGCGGTCGCCGAGTCGTTGCGCGTCAGGGGGCTGCCGGACTCAAAGATCAAGTTTGAGCTCTTCGCGAGCGCGCATCCCGGCAAGGCGAAGAAGCGGGACCCCCGCGACGCTGCAGCGGCGGAGCAGGCGCGCGCGGCCGTCACCGTGATCATCGATGGGGCGGCGCGCGACTTCGAAATGGCGAAGGGTGCGGAAAGCGTGCTCGAGGCGGCGGTCGCAGCCAGGATCGATGCGCCTTTCGCCTGCAAGGCGGGCGTCTGTTCGACCTGTCGCGCCAAGGTGATCGAAGGCGAGGTCGAAATGGAGGCGAACTATGCGCTGGAAGACTATGAGGTCAAACGCGGCTATGTTCTGACCTGCCAGAGTCGGCCCCTCACCGACCGGCTCGTCATCGACTACGACCAATGAGCGACAACGACATCATCAAATATCTCGAGCGCGGCGGAAAACTCTCGGCGCCTGACAACGCGCCGCCGCGCTATCGCGCCGAGCTGCTCCGCATCATGGCGAGCTTTGTCGATTCCGAGCTCGCAGGCGCGGCTGGCTTTGCAGACATGATCAATGCGGCTCCCGGCATTCGCGAGCGCGTGGATGCGGCGCGCATCGTTCTCGAGAAGCTCGATCATGCCGATCGCGTGCTGCGCATCATGGGCGAGTTCGGCGTCGATACGGCGCGCTACGAGAATGTCCATCCCTGGGCGGCGCGCGCGGCCCGGGACGATGATTTCGGGACGACGCGCCGCGGCGGCGACATGCGGCTCAACGTCTTCCACTATCCGTTCGTCGGCTGGACGGATTCAGTGGTCATGAACGTGCTCATGGGCGAGGCGACAGCGCTCCAGCTCCAGGATCTCGCGGAGTGCTCCTACCAGCCGCTGGCGGACGCATTCGCCAGGATTCTGCCGCGCGAGCAGCATCACGCCGATCTCGGGAAGGATGGTCTCGCCAAGATCGCCGCGAGCGGCGAGTCCGCCCGGGCGGAGATATCGCAATCCATCGACTACTGGTGGCCGCGCGTCGCCGCCACTTTCGGCGGCCGCTCATCGGCGCGCGCCGACATGCTGCGGCGTTTCGGATTGCGGCGGCGTTCGAATGAAGACCTAATGAGCCTCTGGCGCGCGCGGATGAACAATATCGTCGGCGAGGCGCTGCGTTATGTTGGTGGACGGACGAATTAACGCCGCGACGCGTCGGCGCAACTCCGGCGCCAGCTCCGCCTCAAACCAGGGATTGCGTCTAAGCCAGCCATTATTGCGCCAGGAGGGATGCGGCGTCGGATAGAAGCGCGGCGCGAAAAGGCGCCACGACCTCACCGTTTCCGTCAGCGAGGATCGGGCGGCGCCGCCGAGATGCCATTGCTGGGCGCAAGCGCCGACCAGCACCATGGTCTCAATGCTGGGCAGTTCGGCCATCAGCCGGGCGCGCCACAGCATGGCGCATTCCTGTCGCGGGGGCAGGTCGCCGCCTTTGGCGTCCTGTCCGGGAAAGCAGAAGCCCATCGGCGCGATCGCGACCCGGGCGGCGTCGTAAAAAATCTCGGGTCCGATCCCGAGCCAGTCGCGCAGGCGCTCGCCCGACGCGTCGGTGAACGGACGCCCCGATTCATGCACGCGCGTTCCAGGCGCTTGCGAGAAGATGGCGAGGCGGGCGGTGCTCGAGACCTGCAGCACTGGGCGCGGCTCGTGGGGCAGCGGCGGCCCGTCGGGTCTCTCGACGCAATTACGGCAGGCGCGGATCTCCGCGAGAAGTCGCTCAAGGCCCAAGCGCTACTCCTCCTTCGAAAGCGAAGCGAGGCGGCCGGCGTTCGCCTCCCAGTTTCGCCCGTCGAAAGCGGCGACGTCAGCGTCGGGCGTGTCGCCATCATCGAGGCAGCGGAGATTCACGGAAAAGCCGTCAGGATTGGAGCGCGGCACGTAGAAAGACTTGACGCCGCAATGCTTGCAGAAGAGGTGGCGGGCGACGCCCGTGTTGAACCGGTATTCAGTAAGCTGACTTTCATCGGACAGGAGACGGAACCGCGAGGCCGGAACGATGAGGTGGAGGAATCCGGTCATGCGGCAGATCGAGCAGTTGCAGGACTCGACCGCAACCTTGTTGTTGCAGAGGACCTCAAAGCGGACCGCGCCGCAATGGCAGCCGCCCTTGCGCCAGCGCATGCTCATGATCGCGCCCCGGGCGATCCGCGCGCCCCCATGATGAGGAGCCAGAGGCAGGTTCCGATTTCGCCGATCGATCCGGGCCGCGAAATCCACTCGCGGAAAGGCAGATCCCGGTACCCGTCATAGAGAATCGGTCCGAAATAGTTCGCAAGATAGCCGAAACAGCCGAGAATCAGCAGGACGCCGAGGGCTCTCGGCACTGCCCCGGATTTCAGGATCAGCCAGCCGAGCGGCGCAAGCCATAAACCCCAGAAGATCGAGGCCATGGCCATATAGCGATCGTGGGCCGCCATGCGCGCTTCAACAGCCTCGGAGGTCGCCGCTCCGGTCGCAGCCAGCTCTGCGAGTTCGAAATGGCTCGATGTCGCCAAGAGCATCAGCGGAATGCTCGCCGCGACGAACAGGATCATGAGCCGGGCGGAAGTTTTTCCGTAGATGGAAAGAAAACGCGAGAGGGCGACCGGCAAAGCCAGATAAAAGGCGCACATTGCGACGGCAGCGTAGCTGGCCGCCCGGAACAGACCCAGATTTGCCGAGAGCGCGGAAGCCGTCGCCGCGGGATCGTCGTCGACGATCAGGACTCCGGGCGCATAGGCGAGCGTGTAAATCCCCGTCAGCACCACGCCGAGATAGACGATGCCGGCGATGCGGCCTTGAGTCCTCGCCGTCATCAAGCGATCCGGTTGCGCGGCCATGCGAGCGCGGTCCAGGCGATGAAAAGGGACAGCAGAATCTCCACCGCGCCGTAGGCGATATAGAACAGGGGCGCTCCGGGCAGGGTCCAGCCAAGGATCGCCGCATAGACAAGACCGAAAAACACGTTCAGCCATCTCGACAGGAGCGGAGGAAGCAGAATCGACAGCGCGATCATGAGCGCCGGAGGTACCATCATCATCGAAATGGCGAGCATGGCGACGGGATCGCCCGCGCTGACCGGGCCGACATCGCCAGCGGCCATCTTCTCCAGCTTGCCCGGCTGATACATGTTGAAATAATCGCCGTAGACGTAAAGAAACATGAGGGAGGTCCATAGCGCGGCGAGTCTCATCTTCGCCGGCGCGCGGAAATCTTCCAGCCTCGTCGATCTCATCGTTCGCCCCTACGATTTTGCGCCAGCCTGTCGCCCGCCGCGGCGCAAGGGAAGGGAAATGCGGCGAACAGGGGCGTGGTTGCGCCGGATGGACACGGGTCCTATTCGCTCCACACGAGGCCGATCACGGCCCCGGTCATCAGCGTCGCGAGCGTGCCCGACACGAGCGCGCGCGGGGCGAGCGAAATGACGTCATGGCGGCGGTCCGGGGCGAGCGCGGTCAGGCCTCCGACCACGATGCCGAGCGAGGAGAAATTGGCGAAGCCGCAGAGCGCATAGACGATGATAAGCACTGTCCGCTCGCTGAACGTCCCCGCCGGAACCTGGCTCATCTTCACATAGGCGACGAGTTCGTTGACGGCGGTCTTGACGCCCATGAGGGCGCCCGCGTCGAAAGCCTCTTTCCAGGGCACGCCGGCGAGCCACATCAGCGGCGCGAAGATGACGCCGAACATGCGCTCCAGCGTCACCGGCCCGCCGGCCACATCGGGAAATGCGGCGAGGATGATGTTCACGAGAGCGACGAAGGCCGTGAAGGCGATCAGCGATGCGATGATGTTGAGGTAAAGGCCGAGGCCGTCGGTGACGCCGCGCATGAAGGCGTCCATGGAGCTGTTGTAGCCGAAAGCGTCGGCGGCGCTGGCCGGCGTCGGCCTCGCGCCCTTGTCCTCCGGCATCATCACCTGACCCATCAGGATTGCGGCCGGCACCGAGATGATCGAGGCGATGATGATATGGCCGAGGATCGAGGGATCGATCTCATTGAGGATCGCCGCATAGACCGCCATCACCGAGCCGGCGACCGTGGCGAAGCCGACAGTGATCACGACGAAGAGCTCGGCCCGCGTCAGCTTCGACAGAAACGGACGTATGAGCAGCGGCGCTTCGGTCTGGCCGAGAAAGACATTGGCGGCCGAGGCGAGCGACACAGCGCCGCCGACGCGCAGGCCCTTCTCGAGCAGAAAGGCCATGCCCTTCACCAGCACCTTGAGGATTCCCCAATGCCAGAGAACGGCCGAGAGTCCGGAGAAGAAGATCACCAGCGGCAGGGCGCCGAAGGCGAAGTTGAACATGGCCGCGCCGTTCTTGACCTCGAAGGGCGGCTCGGCGCCGCCGAGAAAGCCGAAGACGAATTTCGTGCCCTCCCGCGTCGCAGCGACCAGGGCGTCGACTACGATCTGCAGGGAGCCAAGCGCGTCGCGCGCTGGCGGGAAATAAAGGAGAAGCGCCGTAATCCCGATCTGCGCCGCGATGGTCCAGAAAAAGGTGATGATGGGGAAGCGCAGCTTGGCCGAAGAAAAGAGCCACGCAATCAGGGGAAAGGCGACGAGGCCTATGGCGCTCTGGCCCTTCAGCGTGATTGCGCTCAAGTCGAATGGCAGTTCCATGAAAGCCCCTTGAAAGCCCGGCGCCCCGTCGCGGGCGGGGGGACTATCCCCAAAAGTCGCCGGATTGTCACGGAAGATCGGCCGCAGCCGCCGCCGTTGACGGCGGCCGGCTTTCCCCGCATCGCTTGCGCCGCCATTTAGGGACGCGCCGATGACCCGACTTCCAACGCCCCGAGCTGATCTGAAGCCCAATACGCGCGCCTTCGAGACGACTCCGCTCGTCAAGCCGACCGGGTTTCGCGAATATGACGCGCGCTGGATTCTGGAAAGCGAGATCAACCTACTCGGCGTGCAGGCCCTCGGACTCGGGCTTGGGACGCTCATCCGCGAGATGGAAAAGGCGCCGCGCATCGTGGTCGGCCATGACTTCCGCAGCTATTCGCTCTCGGTCAAGCAGGCGCTGACCGTCGGCCTGATGACGGCAGGGATTGAAGTCAACGACATCGGCCTTGCGCTCTCGCCGGTCGCTTATTTCGCGCAATTCGCGCTCGACATTCCCTGCGTCGCCATGGTCACGGCCTCGCACAACGAGAATGGCTGGACCGGCGTCAAAATGGGCGCCGAACGCCCGCTGACCTTCGGCCCCGATGAGATGACGCGTCTTAAGGAGATCGTGCTCGGCGGAAAGGGGCGCGCAGCAGCCGGCGGCGCCTACAGATATGTGGAGGGCCTGAGCGAGCGTTATATCGACGACCTGACGAAGGGCGTATCGATCAAGCGAAGGCTGAAAGTGATCGCAGCCTGCGGCAACGGGACGGCCGGCGCCTACGCGCCGGAAGCGCTCGCCCGGCTCGGCGTCGAGGTCATCCCAATGGACGCCGAGCTCGATCATTCGTTCCCGAAATACAATCCGAACCCTGAAGACATGAAAATGTTGCACGCCATGCAGGCGGCGGTGCGGGCGCATGGCGCTGATGTCGCGCTCGGTTTCGACGGAGACGGCGACCGCTGCGGCGTCGTCGACGACGAGGGCGAAGAGATTTTCGCCGACAAGATCGGCGTTCTCATCGCGCGCGACCTCTCGGCTATTCACAAGAATGCGCAGTTCGTCGTCGATGTGAAATCGACTGGGCTTTTCGTGACAGATCCTGTCCTCGGGGCCAATGGCGCGAAGACGGAGTATTGGAAAACCGGCCATTCCTATATCAAACGCAAGAGCCATGAGATGGGCGCGCTCGCAGGTTTCGAGAAATCCGGCCACTTTTTCTTCAACAGGCCGATCGGGCGCGGCTATGACGACGGGCTCGTCGCGGCGATCGCGCTGTTGCAGATGCTCGACCGCAATCCGGGCAAGAAGCTCTCGGACCTGCGGAAATCGCTTGCGAAAACCTGGCAGTCTCCGACCATGTCGCCGCACTGCGCCGACGAGAAGAAGTATGGCGTCGTCGAGAGCGTCGTCGCGTCGCTATCGGCGCGCGCGCGCGAAGGCGGGAGGATCATCGGCCAGAAGATCCGCGACGTCGTGACCGTGAATGGCGTTCGCATCACGGCTGAGGACGGCACCTGGGGATTGATCCGCGCCTCATCGAACAAGCCCGAGCTCGTCGTCGTGGTCGAAAGTCCGACCTCGGAAGCGAACATGAAGGCGATGTTCGCCGAGATGGACGCCGAACTCAGAAAGCACCCGGAGGTCGGCGCCTATAATCAGAAGATTTGACGCTTTGGCTGAGACGGCAGGCATTGCGGCCGCCGGGCGCAATTGGTAACATCTGTTACTAATTCCAAGGGAGGTCCCCATGGCCCGCAAATGGATCACGGCCTCGCGCATTGAGGGGAACGCCTCGCGCCAGGCCCATGCCGACATGCCAGAGGGCACCTTTGAGCGGGAGATGTCGAAGGAGGGTTTTTTCGGACCCGCCGCCTTCTTTCATCACCGGCGCCCGCCCACCGGCTGGTCGAATTTCGAGGGCCCCTTGCGGCCGCGGGCCTTCGATCTTGCCGCGCTCAATCGCGCGGAAGCCTCGCCCTGGGCCGCGCCGGCCATTCTCAGAAACAGCGCCTGCGACATCCGTTTTTGGAAACTCGACAGGGCGATGCCGGCGCTCGCGCGCAATGGCGACGGCGACCAGCTTCTGTTCGTTCACGAAGGAAATGCGGACTTGTTCTGCGATTTCGGGCATCTATCCGTCGAGGCCGGCGACTATCTGGTATTGCCGCGCGGAACCATGTGGCGCCTCGCGCCATCGTCGCCGCTCGCCGTTCTGATGGTCGAAGCAACGAACACGCATTTCTATCTGCCGGACAAAGGGCTTCTTGGGGGCCACGCCATTTTCGATCCTGCGCTGCTCGACGCGCCGCAGATCGATGACGCTTTCAGGCGTCATCAGGCCGATGACGGCGAGACGCGCGTTGAGATCAAGAAGCGCGGCGCTGTCTCGATCGCGACCTATCCCCATAATCCGCTAGACGTCGTCGGCTGGCATGGCGAACTGAGCCCCGTACGTCTCAATGTACGCCACATCCGCCCGCTGATGAGCCACCGCTACCACGTGCCGCCTTCGGCGCACACGACGTTTCTCTCCGACCGCTTCGTCGTCTGCACCTTCGCGCCGCGGCCCTTCGAGACCGATCCCGGCGCGCTCAAAGTGCCGTTCTTCCACAATAATGACGACTATGACGAAGTGCTCTTCTATCACGCAGGAGATTTCTTCAGCCGCGACAACATCAAGGCCGGCATGATGACCTTCCATCCTTCGGGCTTCACGCATGGACCGCACCCGAAGGCCCTGAAGAACATGCTGGAGCAGAGGAAGCCGGCTACGGACGAATACGCCGTCATGATCGACACCCGCGACCCGCTCGACGTGGCGGAGGGCGCGGCGCCAGCGGAGCTTGCGAGCTATGTCGATAGCTGGAAACCCAAGGCGTAGCGCCCGCTTTCTGCAAAGCCGCATTGCCGCGCGACGTGAAAAACGCGAAAAGGCAGGGCCCATTCCGGAGAAATGCATGCGCCGCCTAGCCGCTCTTCTCGCCATCGCCGCCCTCGCTGCAGCGCCGGTCCGCGCCGAGGATCTGAACACGATCTTCGCCGACTATTGGGCGACGGAAATGAGGGACAATCCCTTCGGCGCGACGCAGTCCGGCGTTCACGATTATGACGGCCAGGTCCCGGACGTGTCGCCGGCGGCGCAGGCGCGCCGCCTTCAGTCGGCGGCGGCCTATCTGCAGCGTCTTGACGGCGCCGAGACGGCGGGCGCTTCCGACAGCGACCTTCTGTCAGCGGATCTTCTGCGCTTCATCCTGAAACACCGGATAGCGCTCGGCGCCTTCGATGAGTGGCGCATTCCGTTTCTCGCTGATGGCGGCTTCCAGACCGACATGGGCTACACGGTCGGCGCGACGCCGTTCCGCAATGAGGCCGACTATCGCCGCTATCTTGCGCGTCTGAAGGCTCTGCCCGCCTATCTCGACGCCAATGTCGAAAACATGCGCGCCGGCATTGCATCAGGCTTCACGCAGCCCAAAGAGATTCTTGAAGGCGCGCTGTCCTCGTTCGATTCGCAGGTCACGGCGCCGCGCGCCCATCCGCTCTTCGCGCCCTTCGCGGACATGCCGGCGTCGATTCCGAAAAAGGCGCGCGCCGCGCTGGCGGCGGAAGGCGAGAAGGTGATGGCGACGGCCGTCATCCCGGCCTTCGCGCGGGTCAGGGCGTTCATGCACGAGGACTACGCGCCGAAGGCGCGCGAGACTCTCGGGGCTTCAGCGCTTCCCGACGGCGCCGCCTATTACGAAGCGCTCGTCCGTTATTACACCACGCGCGACGATCTCACCGCGGCGAAGATCCATGCGCTCGGCCTCAAGGAAGTCGCGCGCATCCGCAAGGAAATGAACGCGGTGATCAAGGAGGCGGGGTTCAAGGGCTCGTTCGCAGAGTTTCTGGAGTTTCTGCGTTCGGACGATCAATTCTATGCCAAGACGCCGGAAGACCTTCTGCGCTACGCTGCGGCGATTTCGAAGGATATCGACGGCAAGCTCCCGGGCTATTTCGGAAAGCTGCCGCGCCAGCCTTATTCGGTGGAGCCCGTGCCGGCTGAAATCGCCGAGAACTACACGACCGGGCGCTATTCGCCGGCGCCGCCGGGGTCTGACCGCGGCGGCCAGTACTGGGTGAACACGACGCATCTCGACAAGCGGCCGCTGTTCGAGATCCCGGCCCTGACCCTGCATGAAGCCGTGCCCGGGCACCATCTTCAAGGGGCGCTCGCCTATGAGATCGAGAATGCGCCCGAGTTCCGAAAGCAGTTCTATCCGCACGCCTTTGGCGAGGGCTGGGGCCTTTATGCGGAGAAGCTTGGCGTCGAGATGGGCGTCTACACGACGCCCTATGAAAAGTTCGGGCGGCTTTCCTATGAGATGTGGCGCGCCTGCCGGCTGGTCATCGATACCGGCATCCACGCCAAGGGATGGTCGCGCCAGCAGGCGATGGACTATCTCGCCTCGAACACGGCGCTCTCGATGAAGAACGTGCAGACCGAGGTCGATCGCTACATCGCCTGGCCGGGCCAGGCGCTCGCTTACAAGATTGGCGAGCTGACGATTCTCGAACTGCGTGCGAAGGCCGAAAAGGCGCTCGGACCGGGATTCGACATTCGCGAATTCCACGACGCCGTGCTGACCGAGGGCGGGCTTCCGCTCGAGATTCTCGCCAATCGCATCGACGCCTATATCGCGCGTGCCAAGCAAGGTGACTGACGCTCCTAGGCTTGAGACGGCGCGCCTCGTGCTGGCGGCGAGGACGGCGGCCGATTTCGACGACTATGCCGCGATGTGGGCCGACCCGGTTGTGACGCGCTACACTGCGGGCGCGCCGGTCCCGCTTGAAGAGTCATGGCGCAATTTTGCGCGCCTCGCCGGCCTGTGGCGGCTTACCGGCTACGGCCCATGGATCGTGCGCGAGAAGATGAGCGGCGCCTTTGTCGGCGATGTCGGGCCGGCAGACTATCGCCGCGACAGTGAACCCAAATTCGACCATATGGTCGAATTCGGCTGGGCGCTGGCGCCGGATTTCCACGGCCGGGGCTATGCGACCGAGGCGCTTCAGGCCGCGCTCCGCTGGTCGCGCGTTCATCTTGGGGGCCGTCGCTTCTGTGCGATGATCGATCCTGAAAATGCGCCTTCCCGTGCTGTCGCCGCCAAATGCGGATTTTCGCGGGCAGGAGAAGTGCTCTACAGGGGCAAGACGCTGGATTTCTTCACTCTGTCCCCGGGGTGAAGATCATTCAGGGGACTGGCCAGGGGCCTGAGGCGAATAACGCAATCGTGACTCCGCGCCGCCGGGCCGCCGCAATCCGGCCCCGTTGCCGCGCCCGTTACAGGCAATTAACTGGGGTCGCTGGGCGAAAGCACCGAAATCTCGCGAAGAGTTCACGAGGACGGAAGCGTTTCGGTCTACGCGGTCCGGGAATCTGATTGATAAGGAGACGCATCATGCGGAAAGAGTTTCTGATCGGGGCTTTGGCGATCCTGGCCGTCGGCTGCACCACCAACCCCTATACCGGCGAGAAGCGGGCGAGCCGGGCGGTGACCTCGGGGGCCATGGGCGCAGCCGCAGGCGCGGCGGCAGGCGCAGTCGGCGGCGCGATTGCCGGCAGCCCCGGCAAGGGCGCAGCGATCGGCGCGGCGGTCGGGGCGGCGGCGGGCGTCGGCATCGGCGTTTATCAGGACCGTCAGCAGGCCAAGCTGCGCGAACGGCTCGCGGCGACCGGCGTTTCGGTCACCCGCGACGGCGACAACATCATTCTCAACATGCCCTCGGACATTACTTTTGACGTCGATCGCTCCGACGTCAGGGGCCAGTTCTACCCCACGCTGAATTCGGTCGCCGAGGTGCTGAAGGAGTTCGACAAGACCAATGTCCGCATCGCGGGCCATGCCGACTCAACAGGGTCGGACAGCTACAACATGCAGCTCTCGCAGCGTCGGGCCGGCTCTGTTTCGACCTATCTCTCGAGCCAGGGCGTCGCCGGCTCACGGCTAAACCCGGTCGGCTATGGCGAGTCGAGGCCGATCGCTGACAACACGACGGCTGCGGGGCGCGCCGCCAATCGGCGCGTCGAGATTGTGATCGAGCCGCGCGAGTCGGAATTCAGAAGCTAGGCCCTATCGGCCGTCAGGACGCCCGGCGCTCGCGCCGGGCGTTCCGCTTAAGTTGAGTTAAGTTCTCCTCAACCCTGTCCGCCTAACATTGTGACGGGCGCCGCGTGGAGGCGCCAGAAGTCATCGGGACGGGCAGAATGAACCTCAAGCAGCGCGGCTCGCGATACTCCGCAGGCGTCCTCTTTATGGCTTCCGCGGCCGGGGTTCTTTTGTTCGTGGCCGCCGCCCGCAACAACTTCGTCATCGCCTTCGACAGCTGGCTTGCCGGCATGCTGGTCCTCGTTCTCATCCTGCATGCACGGATGGGTTTCGCCCTGAGCCGCGCGCAGACCGAGATTGAAATGCTGAAGAAGCTGACCAGCCGCTGCGACGACGATCTGGAAAAAGAGACGCTCAAGGTCGCTCCCGTGCTCAAGGCCGATCCCTCCGCCATCATCAGCACCGATGACGCCCAGGTTCTGGAGCGCGTGCGCCTGGCGATCGAGGGCGGACGCGTCGATCTCTATCTGCAGCCCATCGTCAGTCTGCCGCAGCGCAAGATCCGATACTACGAGGCGTTCTCGCGTCTGCGCGACGCTGACGGAAAGATCCTCAAGCCGGCAGAGTATCTTGATGCGGCGGAGCGCGCGAACCGTATCGGCGTGATCGACAACATGATTCTTCTGCGCTGCGTGCAGGCGTTCCGCAAGCTTAAGGCGCGGGATTCGCAATTTTCCGTCTTCTGCAACGTCTCGCCGGCGACCCTGTTCGATGTTGATTTTTTCAATCAGTTTACAGACTATCTCGCAATAAACGCGGAGTTGTCCACGCGCCTGATCTTCGAATTCACCTATCCGGCGCTGCAGATGATGCATCCGCGCTTTGAAAAGAATCTCGAGCTCATCGCCGAGCGCGGTTTTGCATTCTCAGTCGATCACGTGCCCTCGCTCAATCTCGACTGGGGGTCGTTGCGCCAGAAAAACGTGCGCTTCGTAAAGGCTCCCAGCTCGCTCCTTCTTGCTGCAAGCGCCAAGAGCGAGGCGGCTGTGGTCGAGCTGCACGGCTTCCGCAAGCGTCTCGCCGACGCCGACATCAGTCTGATCGCCGAGAAGGTGGAGACCGAGTCGAGCATGCCGGAGATACTGTCGCTTGGCATCGACTACGGGCAGGGCAATCTTTTTGGTCCGCCGCGCCCGGCCGATGTCTATGTCAAGGCGCATGAGGGCGAGCGCCGCTTCGCCGAGGCCTCCTGATTTTCGCCGTCGGGCTCGCTTGACCGCTGTTCGCAGCGGCCCTAACGCGGTCGGGATGCTCCTCACGCCAATCGTCTCAGGCCTATCCGGCATTTCTCGCGACTATGACGCGCTTTTGTGCGATGCGTGGGGCGTCATTCACAACGGCGTCTCCCTCTTTGACGGCGCCGCGGAAGCGCTGCTGGCGTTCCGGCAGGAACGCGGCCCGGTCGTCATCATCACCAATGCTCCACGCCCAAGCTCTGTCATCCCGCCCCAGCTGGATCGCCTCGGGCTCCCACGAGCCGCTTATGACGCCGTCGTCACCTCCGGGGACGCCACTGTGGCCGCTGTCGAAGCGCGCAAAGGGCAGAACGCCTTTCGCATCGGCCCGGCAAAGGACGAAGAGCTCTATTGCGGTCTCAATGTAGACTTCACGCCGCTCGAGCGCGCTGACTTCATCATCTGCAGCGGGCTCAATGATGATCTGCGCGACGCGCCGGACGATTATCGTCCGCTTCTGGAGGCGGCGGCGGCGAGGCGGCTCCCCATGATCTGCGCCAACCCCGACGTGATCGTGCGGCTTGGCGGACGTCTCATCTTTTGCGCCGGGGCCCTCGCGGAAATCTATGCCGAGCTCGGCGGAGAGGTCATCTATGCCGGCAAGCCGTTCGCGCCGATCTACGAACTTGCGCTCAAACGCATCGGTGCGATCGCCGGGCGCGATGTCCCGGCGGAGCGCGTGCTGGCGGTCGGCGATGGCGTCATGACCGACATCAAGGGCGCCAACGCTCAGAATATAGACGCGGTGCTCGTGGCCGGGGAGGGCGGCGTGCATCAGGGTCCTCTGTCAGCGGAGGACCTGTCGGCATCGCTGGAGCGGGCCGGCGCGCGTGTCCGTGCGGCGATGGAGCGGCTCCGATGGTAAGCGTGGCCGCGGGACCAGTCGCCGCCATCGGCAATTTCGATGGCGTGCACAGGGGACATTGCCGGCTCATCGCCAGGACCGTCGATTTCGCGCGCTCGCGCCGGGCCGCGCCCGCCGCCGTCGTGTTTGATCCTCACCCCCGCCGCTACTTTCGTCCTGACGATCCGCCCTTTCTCCTGACGACGCCGGCGCGGCGGGACCGCCTTCTGAAAGAGGCGGGCGCCAGGGAGGTTTTCTCGCTCACTTTCGACGCCGCCCTCGCGTCTCTGACGCCCGAAGCATTTGTCAGCGGGATATTGAAGAACAGGCTGCGGCTGGGCGGGGTCGTCACGGGGACGGAGTTCCGTTTCGGAAAGGGGCGCGCGGGCGACGCGGCGGCGCTGAAGGCGCTGTGCGAGTCCGAAGGTCTCGCCGCGCTTCTCGTCGAGCCGAAGGCGGAGCGGCATGACGGCCTCAAGATCGGCTCCAGCGAGATCCGCGACGCCATCGCCAGCGGCGCCGTCAAGGAAGCGGCGCTCATGCTGGGGCGGCCGTGGTCGGTCGAGGGCGTGGTCGCCGAGGGCCAGAAACTCGGCCGGACCCTCGGATTTCCTACGGCCAATCTCACGCTCGGCGAGCTTATCGCGCCGCGGCCTGGCGTCTATGCGGTCGAAGTCGAGCTGGAAGGCCGGCGTCGCGGCGGCGTCGCCAATTACGGCCGGCGGCCGACCGTCGGCGCGGCGCAGCCGCTGCTCGAGGTTCATGTCTTCGATTTCGACGGCGATCTTTACGGCAAGACGATCGACGTCGCCTTCGTGGATTTCATCCGTGACGAGAGGAAGTTTGACGGGCTTGCAGCGCTCAGCGCGCAGATCTCGTCGGACGCCGCCGCCGCGCGCCGGATCCTTCAGACCAGCCTGACCTGATCAGGCGAAAGCCGCCAGCACGACGCTGATCAAGATCACGGAGATCGCCGTCGTTGCGGCCACGGCGGCGGCGGTCTCTTCCGCCAGTCGGCCGTATTGGCTCGCCATGATGAAGGCCCCGACGGCGGTCGGCACAACCGTGAACAGGGCGAGCGCTCCGCGATAATGCGGATCGCTGACGCCAAGAAGATGCAGAAAAGCGAGCGATAACGCCGGCAACAGCGTCATCTTGAAAATGGCGATTGCAGCGACTTCCCGCGCATGTTTGACGACGGCGAAGCCGCGCGTCGCGAAGAACAGCCCGAGTGAAAAAAGGGCGACCGGTCCGGCGGCTCGCCCGAGAATGTCGAGGAAGCTGCGCAACGGTCCGGGCAGCACGACGCCTGCAGCCGCCAGCGCAAAACCGGCGAGAGCGGCGACGAGCACTGGGTTTTTCAAGGTGCGGATGAAAATCGCCGGAGCAGATTGGCGGTCGTCTCCGGGCGCTGACATCAGTGCGGTCCCGACGCCGATGACGAGAATGCCCTCGACCAGCATGAGATCGACGAAGGGACGCGCCCACCCGTCAACTCCGAGCGCGATCGGGAGGCCCAGAAAGACGCCATTGCCAAGGACGCACGCCAGCGCGAGCGCGCCGGCCTCTGGATGGCCGCGCCGGAAGACCGTCCGCGCTGCGACATAGCCGCCCATCATGACGAGACATGCGGGCAAGCCATAGGCGAGCGCGATGAGTCCATCCTCGCGCTTCAGTCCGCTCGCGCCCGACATGAGCGAGAACAGCGCGGCAGGCATGGCAAAGCGAAAGACAAATCGGTTCAGGGCCGCCGAATCCTCGGCGGTTGCGAGGCTGAGCTTTCCCGCCAGCACGCCAGCAGCGATGACCCCGAAGACCGGGAGGGCGACAGAAAGAACGGCTGACAAGGGGCGAATGAGGGTTGGGAGTGGAGGGGATGCCGGATAACGCGACGGGCCCCAGCACCTAGCATCCCCTTCCCAACACCCGGAAGGCGCCGGACAGCCAGCGGGAAGCCTGATTTCCCGGGGGCTGGGGGCGTTGAAAACCGGAATTTCGGCTTCAGGATCCGCGGCTGCCCGACATGCGAAGGTTGACGAAGGATTAAGGCGCTGAGAGGGGCGGATTGCGGCGGAAAGGAGGTCGACCGGCGCCTTGCCCCTGTCGCCTGGCGGCGCCATCATCCTTTCATGGAGTCCGGCGCCGCCACCGGGGAGAGCGCCGCCGCCGCACAGCGCGCGGCGGCGGCTGTGTTCACGCGTGACGAGCTTTCAAGGATCCTCTCGGTTTATGGCCAGTTTGTCGCCGCGGGAGAGTGGCGCGACTACGCCATTGATCATTTGAGGGATGCGGCGGTTTTCTCAGTTTTCCGCGGCGCCAGCGAGGCGCCGATTTACCGTATCGAGAAACGCCCGCGCCTCGCCGCCCGCCAGGGCCAGTGGCTCGTCGTATCCATGACCGGGCTCATCTTGAAGAGAGGCTCCGAGCTGGCGCAGGTCCTAAAGGTCTTCGACCGCATGAGATTGCGACTGGCGGGCGCGAACTAGCGCCGGCCTTCAGCGCATGCGTTCGTTTTCTTCGCCGAGGACGCGGCCCCCGTCATTCGGCGAACGCTCATTGCCGCCGCACTGGAGAAAGCCCTGGCGCCAGCCGGCGGCATAGGCCCTGTCATCGGCGAAGGCGTCATCGTCGCGCTGACGCCTGGTGGAGAAGCTCTTGTCCGCCTCCGTCGCCGTCACGCAGCCGTCGCCATAGCCAGTCTGAAAACTCGGCTCCTCTGCGTAGCGCGCATAGTCCCCGGCGCAGGCGGCGAGCATTGCGACGGCGAAGATCAGAAAAAGGCGCATGAAGGACACGAACGACTCCTTTGGGTCGGAATGACCGACAGACCCTAGCAAAGGGGAAAGCGGAGGTCTCCCAAAAAGCCTTGGCTGGCCCCCGGAAAGCTGCCGTTAACGACGCCACATTACAACACCCTGGCAGAAATCCCGCGATTTTCTGGAGGCTAGAGGCTCGATGGCGACGCTCGAACCGGCAGCGACGGCTCCCCCCGAGGGAGGCGGCGACATGGCGCCTGCGCCGGCTGTGGACGGCCTCACGCCCCCTGCGGCGCGCCAGAGCACGCCCCGCGAACTGATGGTGAGAAAGCTCATCGACATCGTGGTGCTGCCGTCGGCGCGAATCTCGGCCAACGAACGAGCGCTGACTGGCGACGTCCTTCTGCAGGTCGTGGACAAGGTCGAAGAGCCGCTGCGGATTGAGATCGCGCGGCGGATCGCCCGCGTCGCCGAGGCGCCGCCTGCGCTTGTACGCCTCCTTCTTCTCGATGAGCCTGCTGTGGCGAGGCAGATCATTCAGCATGCCGAGCACTTGTCGGAAGCGCTCCTCATCGAATGTGCGCGGTCAGGCTCCACGGCCCATCGCGAAATGATCGCAAGACGGATGAATCTGACGACGTCCATTGTGGACGCGCTGGTCGGATTCAACGAGCCGGAAGTCTCAAAGCTGCTCTTGCGGCGTGAAGAGTTCACGCTGTCGCCGAGCGCCATCGACATACTTGTATCGCGATCAACCCAGGACAATGAGCTTCAGGCGCTGCTCCTTCGCAGGCGGGAGATTGAGCCGGCGCATGGATTCATGATGTTCTGGTGGGTGGACTCCGAGCGGCGGCGGAGAATCCTCACGCGGTTCGCGGTGGACCGCGCCGTCATTCAGGACGCACTGCAGGATCTCTATCCGCGCGTTTTCCGCCAGCCGAACGGGGACCCTTTCGTAAAAGAACTCCTCAACATGCTGGACCGCCGTCACCGCCCGCGCGGAATCAATGGCGAGGCTGTATCGATGGATGTCGTGCGCAAGACGCTGCAAGCGTCTCTGCAGTATCCCTCTCAGGAGGTCATCCATGCTGTCGGCATGGTCGCGGGCGTTTCGCGCGAACTCGCAGCGCGGATCATGCGCGACTCCGGCGGCGAGCCATTCGCCGTCCTGTGCAAGAGCCTGGGTATTTCCCGGGACGACTTTTATGCGCTGGTAAGAAGCTATGGCGAGAGGGCCAGCGCGGACAGGGCCGAGTCCCTGCTCGCTGTCTTCGATATGATGGCTCGCGACTTCTCGCGCGCGGTGCTCCGGTACTGGGACTGGGATGGAAATCCGCGCATTGCGGCGATCACGAGACTTCTTGGCATCGAGTAGAGCCATCGAACAAGCGCCGCTCCGGATCGTCCGTACACCCAGCCTTAATCGCGGCATGTTAGGTCTCTCCCCCGCGTCGGTTGCGGCCTTGCGTATTTTGGTCGCTTCCGGCGCTTTCTGCTCCAATTAACAAGCGATGAAAGATTTATGATCCCGCCTTTGCGGGAATATTAACAATGACGCGCGATGCTGCGCGCGGGCGGGGAAGCTGCCTTTGCGCGCCTGAGGGAGGACCGGATGTTCGCGTCGATGCGCGTCATCGTATTCGCTTCGCAGAAGGGGGGATCGGGAAAGACCACCCTGTCGGGGCATATCGCCGTCGAGGCCGGGCGCCAGGGCGCAGGGCCCGTTGCGCTGGTCGACACCGATCCGCAGGGCTCGCTCGCCAAGTGGTGGAATGTTCGCCAGGATCCCGAGCCCGCTTTCATCCAATCCGTATTTTCCAACCTGTTTCAGGATCTCAATCGCGCCCGCGACGAAGGCTTTCGCCTCGTGGTCATCGATACGCCCCCGGCTGTCACCCGAGCCATCTCAGAAGTTGTTGGCTTTGCCGATCTTGTGGTGGCGCCGACGCGCCCATCGCCGCACGATTTGCGCGCCGTCGGCCCAACCGTCGATATCGCCGAAAGCCGGGGCAAGCCGCTCGTCTTCGTCATCAACGGGGCGACTCCCAAGGCGCGCATCACCTCGGAGGCCGCAATCGCGCTCTCCCAGCATGGCACCGTCGCGCCCACGGTTCTGCACCACCGAGTCGACTTCGCCGCCGCCATGATTGACGGGCGCACGGTGATGGAGATCGATTCCGTGTGCAAATCCGCGCAGGAGGTCAAGGAACTCTGGAAATACCTCCATGAGCGTCTGATGCGACAGGATGGGGGTTTCAGGAGCGCTGACGGCCAGTTTCACACGGCGTCCAGTCCCTCGGCCGCGAACGCCCCGCAACGCGTCTTTGGCCGGAGATTCGCGCAATGAACGGCGAGGACGACAGCAGTCGGTCGAGTGACGCCTATGCGCGCCTGGACGGCAAGGTCGCTTCGTTGTCGGCGGCCCTTCTGGCGCGCAAGGGCGCCGCATCGCCGTCTCTGAAACGTTTCCTCAATCAGCGCTCGAACAATCCGTTCACTCGCTGCGAGGACGCCGGCGCCTGTCAGAATGAGGCGGCCGACCCAAGGGTGAAGCGCGCGAGTGTTTCCGTGCGTCTGCCGATCCCGGATTTTCTTCGGCTGAAGCTCGCTTCAGCGGAGTTTGAGCGCACCAGCCAGGCCATTCTCCTCGACGCGCTGCGCGCCTATCTCGACGACAAGGGCGTCGAGAAATTCGGCGATTGCCCCTGCCTCAAGAAGGCTGCCGCAGCTGCAGACGCCCATGATGCGAGGCGGCGCTGAGATTTCAGTTGGAGGCGATCAGTTCGGCCAAGCCCGCCGCCCAGGTCTCGAAAGCCTCATCGACTTCGTCCCAAATCCTGTCGCTGGGGCGATTGCGGTTGTTCTTGTTGAAGTCATCGCTGATGACTCCGAGAGAGACGCCGTTTTCGCTGAGTTCGATCCGCATGGCCGCGCCCTGCCCATCGACGCGCGCGCTCGACATGGGGCTCAATGACGGGCTTCTCTTGTATTCCTCCTCGGTGCGGCCGTTCGGCTCAAGTTTTGTCAAGGTGGCGGAAATGGTGAGAATTCCGGGACCTGGGGTCTTGGAGAGGCTGCGGCTCTTGACCAGAGCTTCGAGCATTTCACGCTGAAAATCGACAGCCTTGTATTGCGCGATCGCGGGATCGACCGGTCGGGCGCTGTTTCCGCCGCGGCGGTATTCGCCGCCATTGCTGAGCGCAAGCTGGACCGGCGCCACATGAACGATCCTGAAGTCGCTGAGCTTGGCGCCGCCCGACAGGCTGACCGTATCGAATCCGCCGCCGGCAAACGCCGGGCCTGCGATCAGCGCGCTCGCGCAAGCAAGACACGCCAATATCGACCGCAGAGACTTCATGGTCGCCTCCAAAATTTGCCGCCCCGTCCCCACAGCGCTCTACCACAGCCTTGCCGCATTCCAAGTGAACCAGAAGTCAGACTGTCGCAAATTCCGAGCAGCTGGGCGGCAATCCGGCGCTCTGACCGCCCCTGCCGGCTTCTCTCGCGGCGGGAGATGGGGACGCTTGCTTCCTTCAACTCGCCCTTGCCCCGCGAAGTCACGATTTTTCCCGCATTTTCGCCCGAAACGGGCCATGATATCAGTGAGGCTGGCGCCGCGGGCTGCGCCGGCTGATCGACGGGTTGCAGGGATTTGGGACTGCTTATGGGCGGAGACGCGCAGGACGCTCCACCGGAAAAGGAAACCAATGCGGGGGCCGGGGCGCCGCGCGCCGATCCTCTTATGGCCTCCGCTGCGGGTGCGATGGAGAAGGCCGGCGAGAGCCTCGCCGCGGCGCGCGCAGGCCTTCGTGACCTGATGAGCAGGGTCTTCGCCCGGGAAAATCCGCACAGCGACGACCTTCCGCCGGCGGTATCGCCGCCGGCCGGCGCACGCAAAGCGCCGCCACCGTCCAGAAAAGATCGAGGCGCTCCGTCGCCCCGCCTGCTGATTGACGCCGTCAGCGCCGGCTTCTCGCTGGGGGCGGTCGCACTTCTCAGTTTTCTCTATGCGGCTTTCGTCTTCCTGGCGCCGCGGCCGGCGGAGGACGCCGACCTTTGGGCCGTCAATCGTCTGCCCTCGATCGTGATCCTCGACCACAACGGCGTTGAGCTTGCAGCGCGCGGCGCGCGCTATGGCCAGCAGGTCTCGGTTGCTGAACTGCCGCCCTACCTGGTGAGAGCGATCGTCGCCACGGAAGATCGCCGCTTTTTCGAGCATCGCGGCATCGACTTCCGGGGCTCTCTGCGCGCTCTTATCGCCAATCTGCGCGCTGGGCGCGTCGTCGAGGGCGGTTCGACCATCACGCAGCAGCTCGCGCGGAACCTCTTTTTGAGTTTCGATCAGAATTACACGCGGAAGGCCAAGGAGGCGCTGCTCGCATTGTGGATCGAGGGGCGCTACAGCAAGGAGCAGATCCTCTCGATCTATTTGAACCGCATCTATTTCGGCGCCGGCGCCTATGGAATCGATTCGGCGGCGCGCACCTATTTCGGCAAATCCGCGCGGGAGGTGAGCCTTGCCGAAGCCGTGATGCTGGCGGGCCTCCCAAAGGCGCCCTCGCAGCTGGCCCCGACCCTCAACCCCGGCGGCGCTCAGAACCGGGCCAATGAAGTCCTGAAGAATCTGCGGGAGACCGGGGCGATCTCGGAATTCGAGGCGCGCGACGCGGTGCTGCATCCAGCCCTCGTCACCGGAGGCGAAGGCGACGCCGATATAGGCTGGTTCTTCGACTACGTCGCTGAGAGGGCCCGCAAGCTGATCGGCGATTCCGCCGGCGCGGACCTTGTCGTCACCACGACCCTCGACAGCAAAATGCAGCGTATCGCGGAAAGCGCGGTGAAGTCCGCACTGGGGGTCGATGCACGCACCGCAGGCGCCGAACAGGCGGCGCTCATCGCTTATGACGTAAACGGAGCGATGCGTGCTATGGTCGGCGGTCGCTCATATCTCGAAAGCCAGTTCAACCGCGCGACACAGGCCACGCGCCAGCCGGGTTCCGCTTTCAAGCCGATCGTCTACGCCGCAGCGCTCGAAAACGGCGTGACGCCCGACTCGATATTTGTCGATCAGCCCGTCGAGGTCGATGGGTGGAAACCGGAGAATTACACGCCCGGCTATCAGGGCCGCATGCGGCTCACCGAAGCGGTCGCAAAATCCATCAATACGATCGCCGTGCAGGTCTCTGAGCAGATCGGGCGCGGAAAGTCCGTAGAAATGGGAAGACGCCTCGGCATCAGGTCGGAGCTTCAGCCGGTCGCTTCGATCGCCCTTGGCGGGATTAACGTCACGCTTGAGGAACTGGCCGCCGCCTATATCCCGTTCGCGCATGATGGCTGGGCCCCTGAGCCTTACGCCATCGAGCGGGTCGAGAATCAGAATCTTGAACTCCTCTATGAACGTCCGGAGGTCAAGCCGCGCCGGGCCATCGCTGAGGAAACCGCAGAGGAGATGACGCATCTTCTCTATCAGGTGATGACCACGGGCACCGGGGCGGGCGCGCGTCTCTCCAACCGCGACGCCGTAGGAAAGACCGGCACCACGAATGACTGGCGTGACGCCTGGTTCATAGGCTACTCCGCACAGATCGTCGCCGGCGTCTGGGTCGGAAATGACGGGTTCACCTCAATGCAGAAGGTGACAGGCGGCACCATTCCGGCGCGAATCTGGAAGGATTTCATGGCCGGAGCGCACCAGGGCCTGCCGCGCGTGCCGCTGAAGGGCGCCTACCCCGCCCCCACCTATGCGGACGAAAGCCAGCTTCTCAGCTTTTACCGCGATGTCGCCGCGGGTCTGCGCGACGTCCGCCGCGACGGCGACGTTCGCGACGGGCGCCGACGTCGACGCTAGCTGGTTCCTGCGCGTTCCGAAAACCTCTCACACTTTTCGGGACTGCGCTCTAAGCGTGCGCAAGAGCGTACGCCGTTGCTGCGCGAGAACGACAATCAGAACCCTGATCAGGCGCCGGGATTCCGGATCGCGCCGCGACGATGATGGAGGTTCATGCGAAGAAAAGGGCTGAGGCGCCCGCGGCCGTCATTGCCCCGAACGCCCCAAGCGTCAGCGCTCCGGCGCGGACGCCGGCTATGACCGTCAGCATGCCGGCTTTGAGAGCCATGTTGACTGCGATGGCGACGGCGACGCCAGCGCCCGCGGCGGCGGGCGCCAGCGCCTCTGTGTTCGCTTGCGTCGCCGCCGATAGCGTGACCGCATCGACATCCGCGAGGCCGGCGAACGCGGCGACCAAATAGAAGCCCTCTGCGCCAAAACGCTCGACCGCGAAGCGCGAGGCGAGAGTGATCAAGGCGAGGAGCCCCGCGAATGCGATCGCAGGCTTCAGCTCCATGGGATTGCCCATCTTTACCGTGCTGGTCGCTCCGTGATCTCGCCGAGTGGCGAGAAAGGCCAACCCTGCGCCGACCAATGCTGCGGCCGCCAGCGCCGGCGCTATTGCGACAAACACCTCGCGGCTGGCGACGAACAGGACCGCCGAGACTCGCGCCAGCATCACCGCATTCGCCGCGATGACGCCCGATGCGGCCGCAAGCGGCGTCGCTGCGCCCTCGCGCAAGAGGCGGGCCAGCGACAATGTGGTCGCCGTCGATGAGGCGAGGCCGCCGACCACGCCGGTGAGCAGAACGCCGCGGGCGCCAAAGAATTTGACCAGCCAGTATCCGGCGAAGGACAGCCCGCTGATCAGCACGACGAAGTACCATATTTGCCGGGGGTTCAGCGCCGCATAGGGTCCAAAGCCGCGATCGGGCAGGAGCGGCAGCACGATGACGGCGATCGCAAGAAAGCGCAGCGCCGCCCCAAGCTCCTTCGCTTCGATCGCCCGCGCGGCGGCGAGCACGCGCGGCTTGACTGCAAGCAGGATCGCTGTGGCCACCCCGCCGGCCCCGGCGAGAGTCGGCTCGCCGGCTGTCGCGAGAGCGCCGAGGAGGTAGGTTGCAACAAAGGCTGCTTCGGTCGTGGCGCCGGTGGTCGGTTCGGCGCGCGCTTTCGCCCAATAGGCCGCGCCGGCCAGCGCAAAGGCGCCGATCAGGCCCGCGGCTATGACGAGGTCGGCCGCGAGGAGCCCCGCCACGCCGCCCGCAAGCCCCGCGAGAGCAAAAGTGCGTGCGCCGGCAAAGCGCTTTTCCGCCTCCGCTGCGTCCCGCCATTCGCGCTCAAAGCCGATCAGGAATCCGATGGCCGTCGCGATCGCAAGAGTCTGGAACCGGGCCAGGTCGGGCATGGCGTCAATCATGATTCCTGTCGATTCCGCTATTGCGCGCCTGGCCCGCCTTGACAGTGGCGCCGCTTTCATAGCCTCTCGCGCCGCCATCTGGAGAGTCCCATGGAGTACAATGTCGCGGTTGTCGGCGCCACCGGCAATGTCGGCCAGGAGATGCTCGCCATTCTGGACGAGCGGCTTTTTCCGGCGAAAGAGGTTTTCGCCATCGCCTCGCGCCAGTCGATTGGCCGCGAAGTGTCATTTGGCGACCGCACGATCAAGTGCCGCGACCTCGAAACCTTCGATTTCTCGAAAGTCGATATCGCCTTGTTCGCAGCGGGCGGCGTCGTCGCCAAGGAGTGGGCTCCGAAAGCGGCGCGCGCCGGCGCGGTCGTGATAGACAATTCCTCGACCTTCCGTATGGACCCGGATGTTCCGCTCATCGTTCCGGAAGTGAACGCGGACGCCGTGTCCGGCTTCAGCCGCCGGAACATCATCGCCAATCCCAACTGCTCGACCGCCCAACTGGTCGTCGCGCTGAAGCCGCTCCATGATCGTGCGAAGATCAGGCGCGTCGTCGTTGCGACCTATCAATCGACGTCAGGAAAAGGCAAGGCGGCGATGGATGAACTCTTCACGCAAACGAAGGGCATCTATGTGAACGATTCTCCGACTCCGGAGGTGTTCACCAAGCAGATCGCTTTCAATCTCATTCCGCACATCGACGCCTTCATGGAAGACGGCTATACGAAAGAGGAATGGAAGATGACGGTCGAGACCAAGAAGATTCTCGATCCGAAAATCAAGCTCACGGCGACCTGTGTGCGCGTGCCCGTCTTCGTCGGTCATTCTGAGGCCGTCAATGTCGAATTTGAGAATCCGATCTCGGACGACGAGGCGCGAGAGATCCTGCGCGAGGCTCCCGGCGTGCTCGTCGTCGATAAGCGTGAGGACGGCGGCTATGTGACTCCCGTCGAGTGCGTCGGCGAATTCGCGACCTTCGTCAGCCGCATCCGCGTCGATCCGACCGTCGAGAACGGCCTTTGCCTTTGGGTGGTGTCGGACAATCTGCGAAAGGGCGCAGCCCTCAACGCGGTGCAGATCGCCGAACTTCTTCTCAACCGGGGCCTGCTCAGGAAGGCGGCCTGACTGCGGATGAAAGCGGGCGGCGCGGCGACTTGCGCCGGCCGCCCGCTCCCGGGCGTCCTGCGTGACCGACGGTGCGGTCGGGGGAGAGAGTCGCGGACGCCTACTATGGGCGTCAGCGTTTACGGTCAGCGCACTTCGGCGGATCACCCCTTCAGCCGGTCGCCGGTAGTGGGTCCTCAAAGTGACCACTACCCGGTCGCCGCCCGGCGCGGACTTTCGTTCCCGCCTACCAGCCCTGCGGCGGCCTGCGCGTGCATCGGTCTTCCCGTCAGGAAGCCCTGCACGTTGGGGCAGCCGGCTACGGTCAGGGACAGGCGTTGCGCTTCGGTCTCGACGCCCTCGGCGATCACCTGGAGCCCGAGCGCGCGCGCCAGGCGCACCATCGCCGTCACGACGGCGTCGGCATGAGGCTCAACGCCAAGCCGCGCAATGAAGGAGCGGTCGATCTTGATCTTGTCGATCGGATAGCGTTGCAGATAGCTGAGGCTCGAATAGCCGGTTCCAAAGTCATCAAGGGCGATCGTGAAGCCAAGTCCGCGCAGGCGCTGCAGCGCCTCATGGGTGTGATTGTCATCGCCGAGAAGGAGGCCTTCGGTGATTTCGAGTTCGAAGTTCGACGGCGAAACGCCGCACTCCACGACAAGAGCCTCCAGCCGATCGGGGAAATCCTTTCGGCGCAATTGTGCGGCCGACACATTCACCGCGATCTTTACGTGCGAGAAATTCATGCTGTCCTCAAAGGCGCGGCGAAGCGTGAACATGCCGAGCGCCTCGATGAGCCCAGTTTCCTCGGCGATCGGGACAAAAGCCGCTGGTGAAACCGGCCCGCGCGTCGGGTGATTCCAGCGCACGAGCGCCTCAAGTCCGACCACCTCGTTGCGGCTGTCCAGCTGGGGTTGATAATAGAGTTCGAGCTCGTCGCGTGCGAGGGCCTCGCGAAGATCGTTCTGGAGTGCGGCCCGTGTTTTGGCCGTGGCGTCCATTTCCTCCTCGAAGAACACGTATCGGCTTCGACCGGCGGATTTCGCCCGGTAAAGGGCAAGATCAGCCCGTCGAAGACATTCCTGCGGCGTGTCCTCGCCGCGCGTGACCAGCGTGACGCCTACCGAAGCGCCGATGAAGACCCGCCCGACCTGGAGTTCGATGGGCTTGGACAGCGCCTCCACAATGCGACCAGCAAGCGCAGCGGCGCTGTCGCCGCAGGCTCCGACCTGTATGATCGCGAACTCGTCGCCGCCGAGGCGCGCGACAAGATCGCATTCGCGGCAGGTCGATTGAATGGCGCCGGCGACGATGCGGATGAGTTCGTCCCCCGCCAGATGTCCAAACGCGTCGTTCACCTCCTTGAACCGATCGAGATCGACGCACAGAACGGAAAAGGATCGGCCGTTGCGTTGCAATTCCGCGATATTGCGGGCGAGACATTCCGACAGCATGGCGCGATTTGGGAGCCCAGTGAGGCTGTCGTGATAGGCGAGATGCGAGGCGCGAGCCTCGCTGGAGATCAGATTCTGCGTCGCCAGGCGGCCACGCCGATAGAGGAGGGCGGCGAGCGTGACCAGCGAGCCAAGCAGCATCAGAGTTGGCGGCAGCGTCTTGGCAAGAAACTCTGTGCCCGGCCTCGGCGGGGTCCATGTCAGAGTGGCGGCGACCTCGTTGCTGTCATGTCGGAGAAGGGCCCGCGCCGCCTCAGGCGCCGATTCCACAAGTCCCTCGCTCAACGTCGCATCTGCGAGCAGGAAGCGCTCGCTCAACGCGCGAACGAAGCTTTCGTCGAGCCTTTTGGCCGTCACGACGATCGCGGCGCGCTCGGTCAGCGGCAGCGCCGCGCCAAAGCTCGGCTGCACGAGCCCGGCGGTGAGCACATAGGCGTGCCCCTTCAAGGAGCTTATCGTGCTTTCAATGATCGGCGAGGATCGCGTTTCTCCTGTCGCCAGCGCGGTGCTGACGGGGCCTCGGGCTCGCTCGCGTGCGCGAACTCGTTCGATGAGGGGGCGAACCGCCGCGAGAACTTCTGACGAATCCGACGAGGCCATGTTGGCGTCGCTGTGTATGTAGACTGGCCTGTCATTGCGATCGATCACGATTGCGGCGTCCAGCGCTTCGGTTTCGGAGAAATATGCGCCGATGTTCTCGCGCGCCCAATCCTCGTTGAAGCTCACATCGAGATTCTGGACCGCCTCGTCCCAGACGATCTGGGGCGTCGACTTGCGCGCGATCTCGTTGACGTAATAGGCGACGCCGTTCGCGACGACGGTTGCCTCGCGGTCCCGTGCGGTGCGGTCAGCCTGTACTGCAGAATAGAACGGCGCGCCCAGAAGCACGCATCCGCCCGCTGCGCCGAGAAGGCACGCGAACCACATCAGGAAGCGCTGCAACAAGCTCATCAATGCCGGCGCGGGAATTGACCTCGACCGCGAGCAACATAAAGCGAGGAATTTAACGGTTCGCGCCGACGTTTGGTGAATGAAGGTTTACGCGGCCCAGCGTTCGATGAGGCGGCGCGCTATGGTGAAGCGCGGCGGCAGTTTCAGGTCGGGACGGCCTTGTCCCGCCAGCAAGGCGCGCGTCTCGTCCCGGGACAGCCAATGCGCTTCGGCGATCTCCCTCATATCCAGCCTGAGTTCCCGGCTTTTGGCCTCGGCGATGAAGCCCATCATCAGCGAGGAGGGAAAGGGCCAAGGCTGCGAGAACTGGTAGCGCGCGCTGACCAGGGCGACGCCGGCCTCCTCACGCAGCTCGCG
>CAYTVQ010000003.1:0-29859 GCA_964441615.1 uncultured Caulobacterales bacterium
CGTCCTCCTGCACGTGGGCGCCGACGCGCGCGCAGAGGTCGGCGATTTCGTTGATGAACGTGAGCTGGGTCGCGAGGAAGGCGTTGGCCGCGTATTTGATGAGCTCGGAGGTCGCGCGGTTGGTGAAGACGATCGGCGTCTCGTTGATGAAGAGGGGCCGGTAAATCTCGCGCATCACTTCCTGGGCGCGCGGGTCTTCGGCGCCGACGACGACGCGGTCGGGATGCTTGAAGTCCTCGATGGCCGCCCCCTCGCGCAGGAACTCGGGATTGGAGACGACGGAAAAGTCCGCGTCAGGACGAACATTTCTCACGATGGCCTCGACCTCGGCCCCCGCGCCGACAGGCACCGTCGACTTGTTGACGATCACCGTGTAGCCGTTCATGGCTTTTGCGATATCGCGCGCCGCGGCGTGCACATAGGTGAGGTCCGCATGACCGTCGCCCCGGCGCGAAGGCGTGCCGACGGCGATGAAGACGGCCTTGGCGTCTTTCACCCCGGCCGCGAGATCGGTCGTGAAGGTCAGGCGCCTCGCCTTCACGTTTTCGGCGACAAGCGCGTCGAGCCCCGGCTCGTAGATCGGAATTTCGCCGCGCATGAGGCGCGCGATCTTGTCCTCGTCCTTGTCGATGCAGACGACATCATGCCCGAAATCCGCGAAGCACGCCCCGGAGACGAGGCCGACATAACCGGATCCGACAATGCTGACGCGCACGGGCAATGCTCCATTTCAACAGCGAGGCCTGATAGACGAGGGAGGGCGAAGGCGCACGGATTATATCAGGGCCGCGGCGTTTGGCGCCGGGGCCCTGTCCCGGCTCAATAGGCGTTCTTCGGGAAGAGCACGGCGGCGACGGTCAGCGCCATGATCTTGAGATCGAACGCCAGGGACCAGTTGTCGATGTAGTCGAGGTCGAATTTCACCCGTTCGGCCATCAGCTCGTTCTCGGACGTCTCGCCGCGATAGCCGTTGACCTGCGCCCAGCCGGTGAGCCCCGGCTTCATCTTGTGCCGGCCCGAATAGTTTTCGATCGCCTGGGCGTAGGCGTGGTTGTGGGCGAGGGCGTGCGGGCGCGGCCCGACCAGCGACATCTCGCCCTTCATGACATTGATGAGCTGGGGCAGTTCGTCGAGGCTGTAGCGGCGCAGAAAGGCGCCGAGCGGCGTGATGCGCGGATCGTTGCGCACCGCCTGCTTCACGTCGTCGCCGTCTTCGGCGACCGTCATGGTGCGGAACTTGTAGATATTGAAAACCTCATGGTTGAACCCGTGCCGGCGCTGCCTGAAGAAGACGGGTCCGCCGTCCTGCAGCTTGATCAGCGCCGCAATGACGAGCAGAACCGGCGCGGCGAGGAGGAGCGCGATTCCCCCCAGAATGCGGTCCTCCGCAGTCTTGATGATGCCGCCCCACCCCTCAAGCGGGCGGCGATAGAGATTGAGAACGCTGGCGCCGCCGATCTGCACGACCGACCCGCCCTTGTGATCGAGCCAGTGCGGATTGGGGGCGAGAGCGATGGCTACGGGCAGGATGGAGAGCCGGCGCAGCAGCGCCTGCATGTCTTCGGGATCGGCGTCGGGCGCCGCGACGATGATGTCGTCGATCTCGCCGGCGCGCGCGGCGCGCGCGAGCGCCGCGAGATTGCCCGTGAGGTCGAAGGCGCGGGTCGTCGCCGCGTCCTTGAAATTCACGTCATAGACGCCGACGACGGTCGCCGCGGTGTCGCCGCGTTCGGCGAGCTCCCTGAGCTTTTCAGCGGCGGCCGCTTTGCCGATGACGGCGATGCGGCGGGCGAAGGCGCCGTCGGCCCGCGTCGTGCGGCGGAGGATGACGCCAGCGATAAGGCGGGTCAGGAGCAGCAGCGACGCCGAAAGGCCCGCCCAGGCGAACAGCCAGAAACGCGAATAGCTTTCGGAGACCTTCAGGGCGAAGCCAAAGGCGATGAGGCCGAGCATCACGAGGGAGACGCGCGCGAGGACGCCGCGCGCCATCCACCGTGTCGAGACAAGCTTTTCAAAATCGTAGAAGCCGTCGCGGCGCAAGATGGCGGTGATGGCGGTCGCTCCGAGAAGTCCGGCGCCCGCGTAAATCTGAATGTCGAACCCCGTGTCGATCACCATCTCATGGTAGATCGCGGCGACAAGGATCGAGGCGGCGGTGACGGCGAGGAAATCGACGAACTGCAGCACGTCGCCGAGGATCGTGCGCGCAAGCGGCGAGCGGCGGCGGCTCAGGGGCTGCGCCGTAGCGTCTTCGCTGAACTCCGACTCCAGCATCGGCAAGTTGCGACACCCCCAAGTCCGCAGCACCGTATTGCGGGCCGCAAACAAACAATCTGGCGGCGCCCTTGGCAAGCGAATTTTTGCGCCGCAATAAGACAGAAACATGTATGGCTTTCTGACGGTTAACTATGCGTATAAGTTCGCCCCAGCGCGCCAGGTTGCGTCGGTTGCGTCGGGCGGAGCATGGCCAAGCAATTTGCGACTGTTTTTGTCAGCTGGAGGGATGCAAGGCGGGGGCGTCCGGGATGGTTCTCGGGCGACGCCGACTATCAGCGGGCCGCGGCGCAGGCGCTCGAATCCAAGCTCAATGACCTTGCGCTGGAGGGCTGGATTGTCGAGGAGATCATTCAGGCCCCGGGGCTTACCGCCCGTCAGGCTTCGGCCTACACCGTCGTCGTCTTCAAATAGCCGTCAAGGGAGCCTCGATTGAGCGCCTTCGCCGACGATGCACGCCTGATCGCCGAGCTGGAGCCCATCGCGCGCGAAGCGGGCGCCGCCATCATGCGCGTCTATGCCGCGGCGATAAATGTCGGCATCAAGACTGACCAGACGCCTGTCACCGACGCCGACCGCTTCGCCGAAGAGATCATTCTTGAGCGACTCGCCGCGATAGCGCCGCAAACGCCAGTCCTCGCCGAGGAAGCGGCGGCGGCGGGAAAGACCTTCGTTCCGTCAACGGAGTTCTTCCTGGTCGATCCGCTTGACGGCACGACAGAATTCATCAGCCGCAATGGCGAATTCACGGTGAACATCGCGCTCATCCGCAATGGCGCGCCCGCAGCCGGCGTCGGCCGCGCGCCGGCGCTCGGGCGGCGGGGGCTCGGCGCCAGGGCGCAAGGCGCCTGGCGGATCGGCGAGGACGGCGAGCGCCGACCGATCAGGGCGCGCCCGCGTCCGGCCGGCGGCCTGATCGCCGTCGCCAGCCGCAGCCATCGCTCGCCGGAGACCGACGCATATCTGAAGGGCCTGGACGTCGCGTCTTTCGCGGAAGCCGGCTCGTCGCTGAAATTCTGCCTCCTCGCCGAAGGCGCCGCCGACATCTATCCGCGTTTCGGCCGCACCATGGAATGGGATACGGGCGCCGGCCAGGCCGTACTGGAGGCGGCGGGCGGCAGCGTCGTCGAGCACCCCTCGGGGGCCCCGCTCGCCTATGGCAAGGCGGCGCGCGGCTTCGACAATCCGCATTTCATCGCCCGGGGCGCCTAGAGCGACCTTTCGCAAAAGCGCGCGCGCTCACCGCGCCGAGAATCGGTCGGAGAGGTCGGCGGGGAGCGCGGCGCCCCGCCTCACCCAGACGTCCCACAGGTCCGTGCGCCCGGCGAACATGAAGTCCGTATAGAGAGTAACCTCGGCGCGGGCCTTCGCCGCGGCCGTGGCCGCGTCGAGATCGAGACGCGGCACAAGCACGACCTTGGCCGCCCCGGCCGCAGCCGGCCCGTCGGCGCGGCATGGACGGCGATCGGCGATCACACAGGCGGAATCAGCCGCGGTGAGTATCGCGACATCGAGCCCGCGTCCCGCAATCTCCCGGGCGCGCGCTGCGCCGTCGAGCAGCACCGCCGACTGATCCGCCGGCGTCATGGCGAGCATGTCGCGGGCATCCTTCGCTGCGAACCGGCCTTCCGTGATCCATTGCGCAAGGGTGAGACCCCCGGGCTGGATCAGTCCGAGTTCGGCCCGGATGTCGGCGGGAGCGCCGCCGCCAGCGCGCAACTGGAACAGCAATTGTCCGCCTGCAGACGCTGCCTGCGCGCCGGCCCAGAAGAGCGAGAGCGCCGCCACGGATGCAGCAAGGGCGACGCTGGCGCGGTCATGCGTGCGGAAGACGCCGTCATAGAAGGGCGACGCGATCGAAAAGGCGGCGACGATGGCGGCTGCGAAGAAGGCCGGCGCCGCATTGACGCCGGCGATCTGCGCCGCGCTGAGCCCGGCGACGAGGAGACCAAGCGCCCCGGCCCAGCTGCGCGAAGCCTCGCGGCCTCCAAATACGGCGGCGCAGAAAATGACGATCGCCGCCGAGATGGCGGCCCCGCCCAGAGCCGCTCCGTCGATCGTCAAGCCGGCGAAGGCATGCGCGGCCGTCGCAAGGCGGCTTGCGTTTACGCCCGTAGACACGAGATCGAGCGCGGCCGCGAACAGGCAGAAGCACACCGCCGCCGCGATCGCCCGCAGGAGATTCGCCTTGCCGTGAAATATCGCGAGGACCGCGACGGCGAGGCCAGCAATCGGCATGGCGGGACTTGCGAGCCACAGCATGACGAAGCCGGCGCCAAGCAGGCCGCCTTCGCCGATGGCTCGGGCGGCGCTGTCGCGCGCCGGCGGGCTCAGCAAGGCGACCGACAGCGTCAGAAAGAGAGCGAGCGCGAACTCCTCAGCGCCGGCAAAGGGCGCAGCGACGAAGCCGCAAAGTCCGGCGGCCAGCAGGGCCGCCGGGGGGCGCGCCAGACGGGCGGGGAAGAGCACAAGGGCGACGATGGCGATGACGGCCGCGGCGAGCGCCTTGGCGACAAGATGGATGCGGCCCGGCGCGTCGGCTGCCATGTCCGCGGCGAGCAGGAGCCCTGCATAGGCGGGCGCCGACATCGCCGGCGCCGCGACGGCGCCGGCCAGGAATGCGCGCGCTTCAGCGATCGGCGCGATCACGCTGGCGGTCGGCGCGAGGCTCAGCATGGCCGGCGCCAGGGCCGCGGCGAGGATGAAGGGCAGCGCTGCGGCGAGCATCAGGCCCTGTGTGACTCGGGTCCGGCCCCAGCCATAAAGAAAGGCCGTGAGCGCCCGCGCGCGCGGCGCCGGGCGGCGCCACGCCGCGTAATGGGCTTCGTGAAACTCGTCCTCGAACGCGCGCTCGTCGCTCATGACTCGCCGCGCCGCCGGAGGCGCTTCCCCCTCGTCGCGGCGCTGCTATTGTCCGCCGCCATGCGCACCTTGCTCCACACGCTCCTCGACCCGTCCTCGCGCGCTGTCCGTCTTGTCCTCGCAGAGAAGAACCTTACGGCGAGACTGGTTAACGTCGCGCCCTGCTCCTCGAACGAAGAACTGCTCGGGCGCAATCCGGCTGGCCTCCCGCCAGTCCTGATCGACGAGCCGCCGACCGGCGGCGAGATCGCAGTCTCCCCGGCGCTGGCGATCTCCGAATATCTCGAGGACGCCTATGGCGCCTCGGCGCTGATGCCATCGACCTCGGCGGGACGCGCCGAGACGCGCCGGCTTGTTTACTGGTTCGAAACCAAATTCGAGAGCGAGGTCAATGCAAAGCTCCTGAGACGGAAAGTCGATGACCGCATCGAGGGGCGCTACCGCATCGACCTCGAGATGTGGCGGCAGGGCGTCGATCGCCTGTGCTGGCATCTCGACTATCTGAGCTTCCTCCTCGAGGGGCGCGCCTGGCTCGCCGGCGAGCGCATGACCCTCGCCGACCTTCATGGCGCCGCGCATCTGTCGAGCACGGACTATCTCGGTTCGGTTCCGTGGAAGGACTTTCCGGCCGTGAAGGAGTGGTATCAGCGCCTCAAATGCCGCCCGGGCTTCCGGCCGCTGCTCGCCGACCGCGTCGAGGGAGTTCCGCCGCCGGCCCATTATGACGATCTCGATTTCTGAGCCGGAGCGGCGGCGCCGGGCGGTTCTCGCGCAAGCGCGCCGTCTCGGCTTCGACGCGGCCGGCGTCGCGCCGGCGGCGGCGGCGCCGCTCCAGCGCGAACGCCTCGCCGCCTTCCTCGCCGCCGGACGGCAAGGCGGCATGACATGGATGGCCGAGCGCGCCGCAGAGCGGGCCGATCCGCAGGCGCTCTGGCCCGAAGCCGAAGCGGTCATCATGCTCGGCCTTAATTACGGGCCGGCGCAAGATCCGCTCGAGGCCCTGCGCGACAGGCGGCTTGGCGCCGTCTCCGTCTATGCGCAGGGGAAGGACTATCACGATGTGGTCAAGCCGCGTCTGAAGGCGCTCGCGCGCTGGCTGGTCGAGAAGGAAGGCGGCGACGTCAAGGTCTTCGTCGATACGGCGCCGGTGATGGAAAAGCCGCTCGCGGCGCGCGCCGGGCTTGGCTGGCAGGGCAAGCACACCAACCTTGTCTCGCGCCGCCTCGGCTCCTGGCTCTTTCTCGGCGCGGTGTTCTCGACCCTCGACATCGCGCCGGACGATCCGGAAACGGATCATTGCGGCCAATGCCGGCGCTGTCTCGACATCTGTCCGACCCGGGCTTTCCCGGCGCCCTATCAGCTCGACGCCCGGCGCTGCATCTCCTACCTCACCATCGAGCACAAGGGTCCGATTCCGGCGGAGTTCCGGGAGGCGATCGGCAACCGCATCTATGGCTGCGACGACTGTCTCGCCGTCTGCCCCTGGAATAAATTCGCCGCCGTCGCGTCAGAAGCCGCGTTCCATGCGCGCTCGGCCCTCGTCGCGCCCGATCTCGGCGCGCTGGCGCGCCTTGACGATGCGGCGTTCCGGGCGATGTTTTCGGGCTCGCCGATCAAGCGCATCGGCCGCGACCGCTTCGTGCGCAATGTCCTGATCGCCATCGGCAATTCGGGCGAGGAGCGCCTCGCCGCGGCGGCCAGGGATCGCCTTGACGACGCGGCGCCGCTGGTTCGGGGCGCTGCGGTCTGGGCCTGCGCGAGGCTGCTCGGAAAGGAAGCGATCCGCCCGCGCTTCAGGGCGGACGAGCCGGACGACGGCGTGCGCGCGGAATGGACGGCGGCGCTCGGCGCGGCGCTGTGAACGCGGGCGCGGCTCAGATCTCGACCGTCACCGTCACCTGCGCCTTGGTGAAATTTCCCTGATCGTCCTGCGCCCAGTAGTAGAACGTGTCCGTGCCGACGAAGCCGGGATCGGCGAAATAGACCGCCTTGCCCTGATCGTTGATGACGACATGGCCGCGTTCCGAGAACAGGGCGTCGAGGGTGAGCGGACGGCCTTCCGGATCGCGGTCATTGGCGAGGACGTCGATGACGATCGAGTCCCCGCTCTTGACCCGCGCGAAATCATTGTTCGCGACCGGCGCGGCATTGTTGGGATCGAGGAGGCCGTGATCGACAGGCTGCACGCGCACGCCATTGCCATGAGCGCCGGGCGTGAGATTGAGTTCGGCCGGCAGATCGACCCAGACGGCGAATTTCTGCACCTCGCCGGTCACGCGGTCGGTCACATATTCGTCGAACAGCGTCACCTTTCGCCCATCGGGCAGCGTCCAGTAGCCGTTGGTCTCGACCGCGCCCCGAATGTTCCAGTAGTTGATGCTGAACGGATCCCAGACCGGCGAGGTCTCTGTGCGTCCGAGCGTATCCGACTTCTGACCATGGATCTCGATCCAGGGCTCGCCGCGCCAGCTGTCGGGACCGTCGAAAACGACGCTCGCCGGAACGAAATCGAGCGGCAGATTCGCAAGCTGCGCGCTCGTCATGAAGACATCCGCCGCGTGCGGCTTGAAATTGTCATCGCGATAGTCCCGCACATTGCCCGAAAACGCCGTGTCGATGAACACGTAGCCGAAGTCGAAGACTTCCGGAATCAGCGTGTCATGAAGGACCCGGACGCCGCTATTGAAGCCCTCGATGCGCGCGTTCACCGAAACGACGTCGAAAACATTGCCCCAGTAGGTGAGGCCGGCGGACTCGCCGGATCCCCGCGAAATGTCCGCGCCGACGAGGTCGAAGTCCCTCAGCGTATAGTGCCCAGTATACTGAAGGAAGGCGCCCTGCAGCACCTCCCACGCCGTGAAATCGGTCAGCACCGACCGCACGTCGTGCTCCTGCTGGGGGCCGCCCTTGACGATCTCAAGGCCCGTCCGCACGCCGATCGCCTCGTTGCCGTCGAAGATCGATATGTTGGGCAGATTGATGTAGCCGATCTCGCCGAAGCGGAGCTTCTCGCCCTGCGGGACCGTCGCCGCATCGAGATCGACAAGTTTGCCCTGCGGCTCGCGGTGCATGTAGACGAAGCCGTGGCCGCCCGGCGAGCCGGCGGCAACGTTATCGACCGCGTCCACGAGCCGGCCCTGGAACCAGAAACCGACTCCGTTCCGACCGAGATCGAAAGCCTGAACGTCCGCATCCTCCTTGGGGAAGCTGTTAACGCCGAGCGTCAGGATCGAGATGTTGTCGACCCAGCGCCCCGTCTCGTTTCCGAGTTCGGCGACAAAGGCGGCGCCGAACACGTCATAGGCCGCATTGCCGGCGAATATGGCGTTGGAATCGTGATGCACGAAGCCCCAGCCCGGCGAGCCCCAGACCGCATTGCCGACGATCATCGCCGGATCGTCGAGATCGGCGACGCCGGCCCGATGGATATGCAGCGGGTAGCGGCCCTTGAGATTTGAATCCGGCGCGACGCTCGAAAGATCGGACGCGTCGAAGGCGCGCTGCGACTTGTCGGTGCGGCCGAGCTCGAAGAACTCCGCGTAACGCACATCGATATTGTCCGAATGCATGAGCATGACGTGGCCGCGCTCATGGATGTCGGGTCCGCCGTTTTCGGACTGGATGAGGACGTTGCGCGTGTAATTGGCGACATAGGCCTTCAGATCCGCGCGCGCGCCCTCATGGTCGAACTGCAGCGGTCGATCGAGAGAGATCGTATTGCCGTTGATCGAGGTTATGGTGAAGACTTCGTCTTCTGTGGTGTCGCCGAAGCGCGGGGCGCCCGGAACCCACGTCTTCGATTCGACGAGATGCGTGCCGGTCAGCACGATGCGGTCGCCGACGCGCCAGCCTTCGGGCGGCGCGTCGAGCGTGATCGACGTCTGGCCCTTCATGGGATCGATCGCGACCTTGATGAAGTTTTCCTTTTCGGCGCCGTGGATATCGACGGTCCCATGGCTGATGACGCCGCGCGACAGCAGCATCGGATCCCAGGCGACGTCGATCGGGCCATTATCCGCAATGGTGATGACCGCCCGCACATTCGCATCGACCGGATGGTCCGCGGTCCCGATCTCAAGATGGCCCGTCTGGGTCACGACCAGCGTATCGACTTTGAGATGGGTGTTGCGGTCGGTCGCAAAGTGCAGATCGCCATCGACGCGCACGGTGAAGATCGAGGCGCTGCTTTCGCGGTCATAAAGGATCTCGACGCCGGCGGGGATCACGACCTTGGCGCCGTCGCCGGGAATGACGCCGTTCGCCCACACTGTCGGATCGAACCAGGAGCCGCTCTTCACGGCGATATGAGTCGCCGCCGAAACAGGAACGAGGCCCAGCAGCGCCATGTGTTCGGCCTGCTTTGCCGGATCGTCCGTATGCGGCGTCGGGCCTGGATCGTGGCCGCCATGGCCGCCGCCGGATCCGGCCCCCGCGTCGCCGCCGGACCCCCCGCCCGTGTCGCCGCCCGCGCCGCCGCCATGGTCGTCATGGCCGCCGCCAGGCGTCGACCCGGACCCGCCGCTGTCGCCATGCCCGTCATCGCCGCAGCCGCAGGCGTCGTCATCGACCGTCAGCGTCGCGCTCCCCCGGCGGGTGCGCCCGAACAGGTTCTTGTATTCGAAGGCGATGACCGCCTGCCCCTCATAGCCGGGCGTCGGCGTGAACTGGACGACCGAGCCAGCGAGCACGGCCGACCCATTCTCGACCGACACGATCTTCGAGATCGCCGCGGCCCCCGGGATGGCGGCGAGGAGGTCGGCGACCGGAATGTCCGTCGTCATGTTCTCGCCGACCGCAAGGCGCTCTGGAGCCGGCGCTCCCGATGGCGGCGACGGCGAGGGAGCGGGCGACGGCGCGCCGATGTCGGGACCCGGATCGCCGATGGTCTTGCACCCCTCAAGGCCCAGCAGCGCCGCGATCAGGCCCGTCTCGGCCAATCGCGCCTTCGCCCGGTTCTTCGAGGGCCTGTCTGTCCTTCTCGCCGCCTCAATGATGCGCTCAATCGAAAGAGGTCCGTCGCAGGGTTCGAAAGCAGCAGCCGCGCCCATATCGCTTCCTTCAACTCTCACCGGCGGAGGCGCGACGGGAGCGCCCCCCGAAACAAGGTTGATAGGTCGCAGGAAATGATTAGCCGGCCGGCTACAGGCGGCTTCCATTGCGACATGCTCTGCTTACGGAGCGTCAGGGAAATTTTCTGCTGTGTCTCGAATCCCTCCGGCCTTTGCGAAGGAATATTCGCAGCCTGCTAACCATGAATCGCGTGTTTACGATGGCGCGCCGCGCATCGAGCCGACTTCGGCGGGCCTGCATGGCCGGCGGACATCCGACACGGACGGGGCAGGCCCGGAAATCGCGTGCGTGAAATCTTGTTAATTCGAAGGGCGCAGCAGCCGCCGCACGACCTTGCGCAGGGGCCGGGCAAGAATGGGCGGCGTCAGCTCGTCGAGCAGCTCATAGCCCTTGACCTGCCAGTCGACCTTGTCGCCGGTATTCCGGCGGCGGCGGAACTGCGTCGTGAAGGAGCGCTGCGTGCCGTCCCATGTCGCCGTGTAGTAGTAGAGCGCCAGCGAGCGCCGGGGCTTGTTCTCGGGATGGCGCACCGGATCTGGATGGCCGTGATAGCTGGTCGCGTCGGTCGAGAACACGACGCAGCGGTTGAATTCGGGTTCGACCTTTTTCGCGCAAGCTTTCATCTCGCGGTCCCAGAGCTCGAGCGCGCCGCCATAGTCGAGCCGCCAGCCGCGATTGAGATAGACGAGCAGGTTCAGCCGCCGCTCAACCTTGAGAAGGGGGTGCAGATTGAAATCGGCGTGGATGCTGAGATGGCCGCCCTGCGTCGTCTGATGGAAGCCGCCGCCGGAGAAATACGGATCTGGAATGAGACCCCTGATGCCCGTCATGTTGGTGAGAAAATCGAGAAAGGGCCGCGAATTCAGCGCGTAGAAGAAGGAGCGCACGCGCGGGCTCAAATGGTCGGGATTGAAACTGGTCTTGTAGCGCTCCTGCGCGCGATCGAAGCTGGCGCTGTCGGGATCGGGCGATCCCGGAAAATCCTCAAGGCAGGCGTCCAGCACTGCGGGCGAAAAGAAGTCGTCAATGACGATGTGCGGAAACGGCGTCGCCGACTGATAGGCCTGCGCAAGGTCGAGGCCCTTCTGGCGCATGGCCATCGGTTCTGCAAAGCCGTAGTTGAGGTTGGAAATCTCAATGTAGCTCATCGCTCTTCACCCTGGCGGCTTGCGCCTTCGACCTGGTCGCCCGGCGCTCCGGCCTCGCCGGTTGCGGCGGATCCCGGCGCCATGCCGAAGAGATTGGCTCCGGCGATCGCCTTTTCAACGAACTTCGCGCGGCTCGATATCGGACGCCATCCGAGGACGTCCTTGGCCGCCGAATTGTCAAAGCGCGCGCGCGCGGCGCGATTCAACCAGTCATGGAAGGCAGGCGGCGACAGGTCGCGCCTGCCGGCGAGGCGGCGCTTCAGCTGATGCTTCACGAAATCGACCGCAAAATAGCGCCAGATCGGCGTCGGCCGCGCGTCGATCTTGACGCCCCAGATGCGGCCGATCTCGTCGAGATAGTCGCGCGCGGACAGCATCGGATCCCCGACCAGAAAGAAGGCCCGGCCTTCGACGCCGGGCGTCGTCATGGCCCGCGCGAGGCCGTCGGCGGCATCCTCGACATCGACAAAGGGAAGCGGCGTGTCGCCGCGGCCCCACAGTCTGCACGCCGTGGCGCCCCGCCACATGGCGACGCCCCAGTGCTGCAAGGGTCCGCCGCGCCCGATTACGACGCCCGGCCGCGCGATGACCAGCGGCAGGCCTTTCGTGCTGGCGAGTTCCATGAGCGCCAGTTCGCAGGCGCCCTTGGAGCGCGAATAGAGGTCGCGGGTTTCGAGACGCGGATCGAGCGGCGTCCGCTCGTCGATCACCGCGTCCTTCCGCGTCGCGTCGAATGAGGAGATGGTGCCGGCATAGACGAGCCGCTTCACCTTCGCCTCAAGGCACGCCTCGCCGATGCGGCGGGTGACGGCGACATCGTTTTCGAGATAGCCGGCCCAGGTCTTCTCGTCGGCTCGCGCAAGATGGAAGACGCCCTCGACGCCGTCCATCGCCTGCAGGAGATCGGTCCGCGACTTGAGGTCGCCGGTGAAGACTTCAACACGCCCGTCGGCGCGCTCCATGCCGGGCGGCCGGCCGCGCGAGAAGACGCGCACAGAATGACCGGCGTCGGCGAGTCTTGTGACCAGAGCCCGGCCGATGAATCCGGCGCCGCCGATAACAAGATATGAAGGTTTCGACGAAGGCGTCGATCGCACGAGCCGGATCGGCGCCTTGAGCTGCGGCGCGGCGACGGCGGCGGTCCGCTCAATCATGTCGATGACGCGCGCCGCGAGTTCGCCTGAGAGCCTTGGGTCGGGGGCCGCACGCGCCTTGAGCGAGCCGTAGAAGCTTTGGACGGCGCGGGCGAGGGAAAGGCCAAAGGGCGCGAGCGCGTTGAGCGAAGCCGCTTGCCTCGCAGCATTCTGAAACGCCTGGGCGGAAAGTCGCGCCGCCTCCCCCAATTGCGAGAACAGCGGCCCGGTCACGATATCGCCCGTCACCGGCCTGCGGCATGCATAGATGTCGGCGCCGAAATCGAAGCGGGCGAGACCGCCGACGCCGCGCAGCTCAAGACTTCGGTCTTCCTGGCCCTCGACCAGCGACAGATCGAGCGCGACCGCGGCCTCGCCCGATGTCCCGGAAATTCGCCAGCCCTGATAGTGCCTGACGCCGCCCGGAATCTCGACCGGATGGCGCAGCGTCACATGGCCGACCGACATGTCGCCGAGGATGTCGGCGACGAATGCAAAGAGATGCGGCCCGAGTTCGAACAGGATGTTTTCCGGCGCGCGCAGCATCCAGAGTCCATAGGGGCCGGAACGGAGCGGCGGCAGCGGAAAGCGCCAGTTCGCCTGAACGGAATCGACAGGCCCGAGGCGCAACGCGGCAATATCTTCTTTGAGGCGGTCATAGCCGGGCAGCATCAGGAAATTGTGGTTGACGCCGAGCGCGACGTTCCGCGTGCGCGCGAGCGCGCAGAGTTCGCGCGCTTCGGCGGCGGCGAGTGTGAACGGCTTTTCGACGAAAGCCGCAACTCCCGCCGACAATATCTTCCTGACCGCTTCATAATGGGCGTTCGGCGGCGTCAGGACGTGGATGCAGTCGAAACCTTCGGCCAGCATGTCGTCGAGGGCGCCGAAGACCCTCGCGCCGCGCGCCCGCGCCAGCCCTTCGGCGGCGCTGCGCGAGAGATCGCAAATGCCGGCGAGTTCGGCCCCCGGGACCCGCTTCAAGGCGTCCGCGTGCCAGTTCGCGATATAGCCCGCGCCAAGAAAGCCGACCTTGAACTTCATTTGTATTCCACGATGCCGAGCGGCCGCGCGAGCAGGCGCTTGCGCCAGTAATCCGCTATGCCGAGGAAGTTAGGGAATTTTGAAAGAGTCAAGAACGCCGCATAGAGCGAGGCGTCAGGGGCGGCAGCCCCGCCCCTGATGAGGTTTGCGCGCGTCCGGAGCAGAGACGCGGGATAGAGGAGCAGCGCAAGGAGGCTCGCGCCGCCGGTCACCGGCGCGGCTGCAAACGCGCCAAACGGGAGAGCGAGGCCCCAGAGCAGGGCCCGGCGCCGTTCGGCCGCGAAATATCCGCTATGCATGGACCCGACCTGCGCGAAGGCATGGCCGGCGCGATAGGCGCGACGCCACCACTGCGAAAACCGCGTCATGCCTGATTCGTGAACGCACATGTCGGCGGCAAGACGCCGGATGGCGAAGCCCGCCGCACGCACGCGGATGCAGAACTCATCGTCTTCGGCGGCGATCACGGCAGGATCGAAGCCGCCGACGCGCGCGAAGAGAGAGGCGCGCGTCATGAAAATGCCGCCGACGGCCCGCGCCTCGCCCGCCGGCGCCGTCCACTCCATGTCGCAGATGCGCGCATAGACGGATCGGTCGCGGTCGCGCTCGCGCACGCGGCCGGCGACGACGCCGCATGCGGGATCTTCAAGAAGCGCCGCCGCCGCCGCATTCGCAAATCCCGGCGCGATCTCGCAGTCGCCGTCGATGAACATCACGAGATCGGTTTCCGGCCAGAGCTCCTTCAACCGCTCGAAGCCGGCATTGCGGGCGCGCGCCGCGGTGAAGGGATGATCCGTATCGAGTGCGACCGTCTCGCAGCCGAGGCTGGAGGCGGCGGCCAGACTCCCGTCCGTCGAGCCGGAATCGACATAAACCACGCGACCGCCTTCCTTGCGGAGCGCCGCAAGGCAGCGCTTCAGGCGCTCGCCTTCATTGCGCCCGATGGCGACGAAGCCGATCATGGCAGGGTTCCGCCGCGATCGGTGCGCGTCCACGTCTTCGCCGAGGCGCGCGCGTCGCGGCCATAGACCCTGAGCTTGCCGATGGCGTAGCGCGCAAGGCGCGGCAGGTCGCGCGCCGGCAGCGCTTTTCGTCCGTGCACTGCCCATCCCAGGGCCGTCGCCGCAAGGAAAAGCGCAAGGGCGAGACTGGCGGGCGGCAGGGCCGACGGCGCGCCGGACATGGCCGCCGCAAGCGCGATGAGCAGAATCGCCGCAAGCATCGCCGCAAAGATGACGAGCGGCGGTATGAGCGCGTCGGCCGCGAGCGCCGCCAGCCGCATGTCGCCCCTGAGAAGTCCGCGCGCAAGGAGCCCAGGCGCGCGCCGCGAAGCGACTTTCAGCGATCCATGCTCCCAGCGGGCGCGCTGACGCATGGCCGCCTCTTCGGTCTCTGGGAATTCGGAGCGGACGATCGCGTCCGCGCAATGGACAGGCGCGGCGCCTGCCTCGGCGAGATCGAGCGCCAGAACAAGGTCCTCGACAATCTCGCCCGAGGCGAGATTGCGGGCGGCGAGGAGGCTGAAGGGAAACGCCATGCCGCTTCCCGTCAGGCGCGCCGCATCGAACAGCGCATAAAGGCCGGCGCTCCGTATACGGTTCATCAGGATCCAGGCGAATTCCGCGACCGAGAGCGCGGGCGGCGCGCCCGCCGGCGCCCGCATGAGATAGAGCGCCTGCGCCGGTCGCCCGGTCTTGGCCGCAACGCCGGCGACGGCGACGAGCGCGCCCCGGTCAAGGCGGCAGTCGGCATCGACGACGCAGACGATCTCCGGCGGATCGTCCCGCAAGGCGTCGAGCCCGAACTGAAGGGCGTAGCCCTTGCCGCGCCGCGCGGGATCGTGACGCTCGACAACAAGCGCGCCCGCCTCAGCGGCCCTGGCGGCGGTCCTGTCGGAGCAATTGTCGGCGACGACAAGAAGGCGGTCGCCCCCGCGCAGTTCAGTCAGAAGCGCCGTGACGGTCGCGCCGATCATCGCCTCTTCGTCATGCGCCGGAACGAGGACGGCGATGCGGCCCGGAGTCGTCGATGGCGCCCGCTTGCGCGACAGCGCTCCGGCGGCGACGGTGAGGGCGTAAAATCCCGCAACGACGACCGCCGCCGACGCCAGCAGCAGCGCGCCCATGCCGAGAACGACGCTCACGCCGCGCCTCCGGACTGAAGCGCCTCGGCGAACAGCGCCTTGAGGCGCAGAGCGATCCTATCGATATCGTGCAATTCGAGCACGCGTTCCTTTCCCGCGGCGCCCATGCGCCGGAGCGCCGCCTCGTCCAGCGACAGGGCCTCCGCCATCGCCGCCGCCAGCGCTTCGGCGTCGCCCGCGGGCGCGAGCCATCCATTCTCACCGGGCGTCACGAGTTCCGGTATGCCCGCGACAAAGGTCGAGATCACGGGACGCTCAAGCGCAAACGCCTCCATGATCGATACGGGGAGGCCTTCCGCATAGCTCGGCAATACGAGGGCCCGCGAGGATTCGATGCAGCGGCGCACGTCCGCGGGCGTACGCCAGCCGGCGAATTCGAAGCAGTCGAGGACGTCGAGGCGGCGCGCGGCGGCTTCGATGTCCGCGCGCATCTCACCGTCTCCGACCAGCGTCACCGTGAATGCGCGGCCCTTCTTCTTCAGGATCGCCGCAGCCTCGACCAGCGTGATCTGGCCCTTCTGCGCGCTGAGGCGTCCGACACAGGCGAAGCGCGACGCTTGCGGCGCGGCGAGAGACGCGCCTTCGTGAAACGCTCTTTCGACGCCGCAGCGCACGATGCGGATACGGCCCCAGTCGGCCGGCGGAACCAGGCGGCGCAGCTGGCTCGCGCCATAGCTCGACACCGCGGCGACGAAACGCGCCTTCCGGATCTTTTCCGCGAGCGCAATCAACCCTGGCTTGTCGAACTCCTCCGGCCCATGCACGGTCATGCTGAAGCCGGCGCCGGCGACACGCGCGGCGAGGAGCGCCACCGTCGCCGAATTGGTGCCGAAATGGGCGTGGACATGAGCGAGCCTCAAGCGCGCCATCCAGTCGGCGAGCGCGAGCGCTTCCGCCCAGTAGAAGAGATGGCGCAGCAATCCGGTTTCGGAGCGGGCGCCCATGGCGAGCGCGGCGGCGAGAGCGCCGAGAGCGCGGGGGAAGCGAAGGGCGAGACTGGCGCCGATGGCGCGCGCAAGCGCCGGCGCGCCGGCGTCGATGATGGTGCGCGTCCTGGCCGCTTCTTCCCTGTCTTCTTCGGCGACAAATCCCGCCTTTGAACGGCGCGCCGAAAAGCGGGAGACGGAGACGCCCTGTCTTTCCAGCGCCTGGATTTCGCGCCGGATGAAGCTGTGGCTCACGCTCGGATACTGATTGATCAGATAGGCGATGCGCATGGCGCCATCCGGTGCCGCGCCGGTCACGCCGGCTTCTTCTGGCGCGGTCTGCCGCCCCCGACCAGATAGCCGAAAACGCCGATGGCTTCTCCCGTCCGCCCGGCGATCGACCAGAACGCAAAGGGCCAGGCGCCGGGCCGGCCGCCAAGGCCCGCCGCCTCGACCACGAATCTGACAAGGTAAACGAGAAGGCCAACGGCGAGCGGGCCCATGGCGAACAGAAGAGGATTGGCGAGAGGCGCGAACAGCGCGGCGTAGACGGCGCCGGCGACCGCCGCCATCACGACAAGCGCCGGCAGGCAGACGCCCCACACAAGGGCCCGCGTTCGTTCGCCGGTGAAAAGCCGGTCGGGCGGCGCGCCATGCAGGGCCGCCCCATGCGCATAGACATAACCTCTCTCTACGGATGAGCGCCAGTAACCGGCAAAACCGCCGGAACGCGCGGCGGCCACTCCCGCCGGCGTGTCGAGGCGCCAGATATGCGCGCCGCGCCGCCGCAGGCGGATGCACAGATCGCGCGTCTCGTTGACGGCGAGGTCGCCGCGAAACCCGCCGGCGGCCTCGAACGCATCGGCGCGAACAAACAGATTGGGCCCGATCGTGTCCGTCTCGCCGGCCTCGCCGTTGATCTCGATCGCCGCAATGCGCGCGAAGACGGAGGAGTCCTCGTTCTCAAAGCGGGTCCGTCCCTCGATCGCCGCAACTTCAGGTCGACGCTCCATGAACCTTGCGGCGGCCGCGAACCACTGAGGATCGAGGCAGATGTCGCTGTCCGAAAACTGGACATATTGGAGGCCTGGAAGGCGCTTCTTCAGCTGCCGGTAGCCGGCGTTCCGCGCGCGGCCCCCCGTCAGCGCGCGGTCAGCGACCTCTACCGTATCGACGCCGGCGCGACGCGCCGCTTCGAGGGCCTCAGCCTCGCTCGACTGCGCGACAAAAACGAGGTGAGGAGCCGCCGCGGCGGCGGCCCGGAGGGCGGCCTCGGGCGCTCCCCCGGCGAAAACGACCACCACCCCGACGGCAGGCGCCTGCGCCTGGCTTTCCATCGCCGGACGCGCCGGCGCGGCGGCCTCGGGGCGCGAGCGCGCGGCGACGGGCGGCGGCGGCGCTTCGGAGACGGTGCGCCGGCCCTCCGGCGCCGCAAGGACTGGCTCGCGCAGCTCTGCGCCCGCCTCGGCATGATAGAGATCGACCGCCGCCTGCTGCGGCCCGGTCGCCCGCGCGAGCCCTTCCATCGCGATCGGCTCGCCGGCGCCGCCTTCCGGCAGCCGCCCGCGCCGGCGCGGCGCCGGCGGCATTCGCGGCTGATCCTCGCTCGTCACCGCGCGCAGCGAGGGCGCTCCCTCGCGACGCAGCCGCCCCGCTGGATCCTCGTTGGCGACATTGCGGGGCGGCGCAGCCAGCGCGCCGGCCTGCGGGCCGCTTCGGAGCGCCGTGCGCCGGTCGGCCGCAAGGCCGAAAACGCCGTAATCGGCCTTGTCGCGAATGACGTTCTCGATCGTCTCGGCGCTGACGGTCTGCTCGTGCGCGGAGAAGGCGTAGACGAGCGCAGTATCGCAGATGATGTTGATGACCCGCGGAACTCCGCCGGAGTGCTCGGCGACAAGATCGATCGCCCCGTCGCTGAAGACGCGGCGCGCCGCGCCCGCGATCGTCAGACGGGTATCGACATAAGCGTCGACCTCTTCGCGACTGAGGGGCGTCAGATGGAAGTCGGCGCCGACGCGCTGGGCGAGCTGCAGCATGTCAGGCCGGTTCAGGAGGTCCTTGAGCTGCGGCTGGCCGACGAGAATGAGCTGCAGCAGCTGATCCTTGCCCGCATTGATGTTCGAGAGCATGCGGATCTCTTCGAGCTGATCGACCGAGAGGTTCTGGGCCTCGTCGATGATGAGGACGACCCGCCGGCCCTTCGCATACTCGCTGATGAAGAACTGCTGGAGCTGGGCGAACAGCTCGACATGCGTCTTGCCGGCGAAGGGCTGGCCGAATCCCATGAGGACCCAGCTCAAGAGGTCGCCGCGGCCCTGCTGGATATTGGAGAGCAGCGCCACCGCATGCGTGCTGGAAAGCTGGTCCAGAAGGCGGTGGATGAGCGTCGTCTTTCCGCAGCCGACATCGCCCGTGATGACCGAGATGCCGGCATGGTTGAGCACGCCATATTCCAGCATGGCGTAGGCGAGCCGATGGCCGCGGCCCCAGTAAAGAAATGTCGGGTCCGGCTGAATCGAGAACGGCTTTTCCGTCAGGCCGAAGAACTCTTCGTACATCAGCGTTTTCCCGCCAGGCCCCGCCGGTCCATTCCGGCTAGTTCTGCGCCAGCAGGGCTCTGGCCTTCTCGACAAAAGCCGCGCCGCCGCCGCCCGCGACCGCCTTTTCCAGCTCGGCCCGCCCTCTCTTGGCGTCGCCTCTCGCGAGGAGAACGGCCCCGAGATGGTAGCGGGCTTCGGCGAAATTCGATGCGCCTGCGACCGCCTTTTCGAGCGCGGCGAGGGCCCCGTCGAGATCGCCGTTGTGGAACTTCGCCCAGCCGAGCGTATCGAGGAAGAAGGGGTTTTCGGAATTCTCGAGCACGGCGGCGGCCTTGAGAGCTCTCGACTTCGCCTGCGCGTCCGCGCCCGGCAGTTCGAGAATGAGGCTCGCAAAATTGTTGGCGGCGAGAAGATCGTTCGGACGTCGTTTCAGAACGTCGTCATAGACGACGACGGCCTCAGCCGGACGTCCGGCTGCGATGAGATAGTCCGCCTGCAGAATTTTGAATCCGTCATTGGCCGGCGAGCCCTGCACTGCCCGGTCGATGAGGGCGCCCGCATCGGCGTTGCGCGAGGTCGCCCGGTAGAGGCGATAGAGGATTTCAACCGCTTCGGTGCGGTCGGGCGCGGTCTCGATGGCGGCCTTGAGCTCGGCCTCGACCTCGCTCCCCCGGCTTTGCGCCTGGAGCGTCTGGGCGAGCAGGATCCGGGCCTCGTAGTTGGCGGCGTCCTTGGCGATCATCTCGCGCAGCATGGCTTCCGCTTCGCCGGCGCGCTTGTCCTCGATATAGGCCCCGACCAGCATGGCGAGGGGCTGCGCCGCCAGCGGCGCCTGCCGGTCCGCCTCCTCGAGCGCCGATATCGCTCCCGCATAGTCCTTCATGCCTGTATAGGCGGCGCCGAGAATGCGGTTGACCGTCTGGTCGTCGGCCTTAACCGCCTCGATGAGGCGCGCCGTCTCTTCCGCGCCGCGCCAGTTCTGCTGCATCAGCCGCACGGCCGCGAGGAGCTTCAGATTCTCGAGGTCCTGCGGGTGCTTGGCCAGCGAGTCGAGGAGCACCTTTTCCGTCCGCGGATAATTATTCATCCGTATAAGGAGTTTTGCGAATATGTTGCTCGCCGAGGGATCGTAGCCGGCGTCGGCGACGGCGGCCGCCATCTGGCTCGCCGCGTAGTCGAGATCGCCTTTCTTCTCGAAGGCCGTCGCCAGCAGCATCTTGGCCGCCGTCGAATCAGGCTGGTCGTTGACGACTGCGCGCAGGTCCGAGATCGCCTCGTCGAGCTTGCCGTCGTCGATCTTGAGGCTGGCGAGGCGGAGCATGGCGTCGGAATTCTTCGCGTCCTCCGCGATCACGCCCTCGATCAGCTTGCGCGCCTCGTCCTTCCTTCCCTCCAGAAGCCGAAGGACGGCGATTTCATTCGTCGCGCGGTGAGCGACGACCTTGTCCTTGGCGGTCTTCTGGAGCGCGGCGAGGATCGCCTCGGCGCCCGCGAGGTCCTTCTCCTGGCGCAGGAATGCGGCGAAATTGAACTTGATCTCGTTGTTGTCGGGCTGCGCCGCCACGTATTTTTCAAACACCCTTCTTGATTCAGCAGGGCCCCCGATGCGGTGGGCGATGCGAACGACGTCGAGCATGTGTTCGATCTTGTCGGGGACGAGCCGCGCGACCTCTTCGAGCTGCACGCGGGCGGCCGCGAGGTCGCCCTCAGCGATCAGCGTCTTTGCGAAGATCTGACGGTAGCCGACATTGTCGGGAAAGAGCTTGATGAGATTTTCGTGCGCGGCGCGCAGCTCGTCCTTGCGGCCGAGATTTGACAGCAATTGCAGGCGCATCAGATGCAGAACGGCCTGGTCGCTCTTCGCCTTCAGACCTGCATCGATGAACTGGAGCGCGCCCACAAAATCCTTGTCGAGCGAACGCTCAGTCGCGAGCACGGCGACCGCTTCCGCGTTGCCGGGATCGGCGGCGATGACCTTGCGCGCAAGCTCCGTCGCGCCGGCCTTGTCGCCGAGCTTGAGCTGCACCGCGGCCTTGAGCGCAATCGCTTCGAGGTGCTCGGGCGCCTGCGCAAGCGACTTGTCGGCCGCCTCGAGCGCGGCCTTCTCGTCGCCGCCGATCAGATAGAGCTTGCCGAGATCGACCTGGGCTTCGACATTTTCGGGCTCCAGGCGGACGATCGTCTGCAGGACGCCGAACATTGTCTGGAAATCCTGCTTGCGCTCGGCGAGGTCGGCGACGCCCCTCAGCGCGGGGACATGCTCCTCATCGATCTTCAGCGCATTCTGGAACTGGACATTGGCGCGTCCGAGATCGCCCTCTTCGAGATATTTGAGCCCGCTCTTGGTGTATTTCTCGAGCTTCTGTTCGGGCGAGGCGCAGGCTGCGGCGGCCGATAGCAGCGCGAAGGCTGAAAGGGCGGCCGCCATCCGCGCCGCTGTCAGTTTTCTCGGGGCAGTCCTCATGGCCTCTGACATCTTGCTCGCAATCCTCGCACTCTGGTGAACTAGCCGGCCTTCGCTGCGGCGGCGGCAGGCGCCGACGCCGCGGGGCCCGGTTCTGCATAGTTCATCATGTTTGCCCTGAACAGCGTCCGCAGGCGTCGGTTCATGCCGCAGGCCCGAAGCGTCCGCCCGCTGCGGGCGAGCGCCTTTTCCAGCATGAGCAGCTGGCCGAGAAAGGCGCGATCCGCGGAAGCTTGGGGAGAAAATCGCAGCGTCACGTCTGTCCCGGATCGGACAGCCTCGCGAAAGCTTGCGCGCACGCGTTCAAGACCGCTTGAACGAAGATCGCCCGAGAGTTCGATGATAAGCCCGCCCGAGCCGTCAGGCGCCGTCGCAACGGCGGCCGGCGCGCCGACGCCGCCTTGCGCGAGGAACTGCGGCGCGAGTCTTGTCGCAATGGCGCGGACCAACCCAAGCGCGTCGTCCGCATAGCGTCGCCACAGCGACGGCTCGGCGAGGATGCGCCAGGCCCACTCCAGGCCAATTCGGGAGATGAATGCGGGCGCGCGCCGAACGGTTCCCGCGGTGAAATCGACGACGGCCCCGAGATGGGCGATGACCGGCGCCTCAATGCGCGCCAGATTTTCGGCGATCCAGTCCTGTCCCTTGGCGGCGCCGAGGGCGACAACCAGGAAGTCCGGAGCGGTCCTGTTGATGGCCGCGAGCGTCTCAGGCGCGCTCATCGACGCAATGTCCCCGAAGCCGGGATTGATCCAGCCGACGCATTCGAGCCCGCCCCGTTCGCTGTTCACCTGGCGGCTGGCGGCTTCGGCCGAGCCATTGCGGCCGCCGAAAAAGAAGACTTTCATGCGCCGCCCCGGAAATCCCGGCCGCTGGCGCAAGGCCTCAAAAAGATCTGAACCGGCGGCGCGCCCCGGCAAGGGAACGCCAAGCAGCCGCGCCAGGAAGACGACCGGCGCACCATCGGCAAGGGAGAGATCGGCGTCGATGATCTGGCGGCGCGCGCGCGCATCGCGGAGCGCGCGCAGCAGGATGTTCACGTTCGGCGTCACGAAATTCAGCCGCGTGCGGTCACGAATGCTCGTTTCAACCCGGACCGCAGCCTCGGCCAGCGTCAGACGATCAATGGGCAGACCGAGAACGCACCAGACGTCGCGATCGAAATCGTCGCGCGGAAGCGCGAGCCGTGGCGCCTCGGTTATGACCGCTCCTTCGATCGCGCGTTCGGCCCGCATGGCGTCTTCCTGCTCCTTTTCGGCGGGGCGTGTCGTTATGATACGGGGGCCAGTCAAGCGCCAAAACCGTGACCCCTTCCCTCCTTCCCGAGAGCAAGGCCCAAGCCATTGCGACCCCTCCCGCGTCGGCGCGGAAATGTGTTCGGAATGTGGCGGCTGTCGGCTTTCCGTCAAAATGCGGGTTGCAATCCGGCAACGGTTTTCGCCTTGCCGGGAAATCTGTCGGAATCTGACGAAAAAGCCAGAAAAAATCGCTGGTTAACAGTTAATCTCCTGTTGACTTTAGCGCGAGCCGCGATGACTGTTGTTGCGACGCGGGAGTTCATTCCCGCGCCGTGTTTTCGTAACCAACGTCTGGGGGTTCCAGTCCATGAAGAATTTTCTCGCAGTAGCGGCGGCGGTCGTTGCGATGGGTCTCGCGAGCGCCAGCGCCGCGGTCGTCGATTTCGGCCTCGACGCCGACACCAATGGCGAGCGCGCGGCGCCGAACGGCCTCAACATTAACGGGGTCATCATGAATTTCTCGGCGACGCCGGGGCAGGCCGTCGCCTATCTCGACGCCAGCTCGGGCGGCCTGCCGGCCGGTCTTGGCGTATGCAAGGTCATCGCCAATGGCGACTGCAACCCCTCGAGCGACGACAACGTGACCGAGGGCGAATCTGTCACCATTTCATTTGTGAACGGCCCGTTCGACCTCAGCAATTTCACGTTCCGCGACGAAAACCATAATGTGCTGGCGGCGGCGACCGACTCGCTCCTCATCTCGGTCAATGGCGGCGCCGCGGTCCTCTACACCTTTGCGCAGGCGATCGGCCTCTCGTTCAACGCCGTGTCGACAATCACGTTCGCCTATAACAGCGGCCAGTTCTATGTGAACAGCTTCTCGGCCAATAACGTGATCCCGATTCCGGGCGCACTGCCGCTTCTCATTTCCGGCCTTGCCGGACTTGGCTTCGCCGCCCGCCGCAAGAAAGCGGCCTGAAGACCGCCGACCAAGGTTCAGGACTGGACCGAGCCGGCCCCCTCAGGGGGCCGGCTTTGTTTCAGGGGTCGCGCCGGGCGCGCAACTTGCAGGCGAACGGCATTAGGGGCATTTGAGGGCGAGTGACTCCGCGGCGCGGAGAGGAGTTGGCCATGGGCGACGAATTCACACTCGAAGATGCGCTGATCATTCTGAACCGGCGCCTGCTGTTCTTCCTCGTTCCGGCCGCCGTCATCAGCGCGCTCGGGCTCGCCGTCGTGATGCTCCTCCCCGCCAAATACACGGCCGAGGGCAGCATTCTCGTCGAGTCGGCCCAGATCCCGACCGACATGGTCAAATCGACCATCAGCAGCTACGCCCGCGAGCGTATCGAGGTCATCAAGCAGCGCGTCATGACCCGCGACAAGCTGCTGCAGGTCGCCGACAAGTTCGAGCTCTTCCCCAGGAAGGCCAATCTGAAGCCCTCCGAGCGCGTCAAGAGGATGCGCGAGCGCCTCCGGATCGAGCCACAGTCGCTTGACGCGCTCCGCCAGCATTATCTGCAGGACAAGACCCTCTGGTTCAAAGTCTCCTACACGGATCCCTCGCCCGAAAAGGCCTATCAGGTCGCCAACGAATTCATGACGCTGATCCTTTCCGAGGATGTGCGCAGCCGCACGGCCAACGCCTCGAACACGACCGAGTTCTTCACGAAGGAGACGGCGCGGCTCGGGGCCGAGGTTGAGAAGCTTGAAGCGCAGATTGCGACCTACAAGGAGCAGAATTCAGGCTCTCTGCCTGACTATCAGCAGCTCAATCTCACCTTGCTGGAACGAACCAATAGCGACCTCTCGACGGCGCTCGCAAGCCTCAGTTCCGTCGATGAGCAGATCCGCTCCTCGCAGACCCTCCTCGCGAGCGTTCTTTCCGGCGCCGGCGAGCAGGGCGGGGCGGCGCAGAGACTTTCCGAACTCAAGGCGCAACTGGCGCAGCTGCGCGCGACCTACACCGAGGCCCATCCCGAGGTGAAGGCAATGCGCCAGCAGATCGGCCAGCTCGAAGCCCAGCTCGCGCCGAGCAAGGAATTCCAGCGTCTCGACGGCGTTCTGAGGACCGCCCGCGAAGAGTGGACCAAGGCCAGGAGCACGCTGCCCGAGGGCGATCCTGTCATCGACGAGAAGCGGTCCGCCATCGCCGCGGCCGAGAAGGCCCTCTCCGAACAGCTCTCGCGCGAGGTCGCGGCGGGCGGCGGCGGCCTTATGAGCTCCCAGATCCAGGCCCAGATATCCATGCTGCAAAGCCGGCGCGCCACGCTCGAAGTCCAGATCGAGGATGACAAGCAGAAGATCGCCGATCTGCGCGCGCGCATCGACAGGACGCCCAGCGTCGAGAGCGCGCTCAACGCGCTCATCCAGAACCGCGACAACGTCTACAATCAGTATAAGGACGTCCTCGCCAAGCAGCAGAACGCCCAGCTCTCGGAAAACGTCGAGGAGAGCCAGAAAGCCGAAAAGTTCTCGATCCTGGAGGCCGCGCAGCTTCCGGAGAAGCCGTCGAGCCCCGAGCGCGTCAAGCTGGGCGTCCTCGCGCTGTTTCTGGCCTTTGGAGCCGGCGCGGCGGCGGCGGCCGGCGTTGAACTCCTGTCGGCCACCATCCGCGGCCGCGCCCATTTATCGAAGATCGTCGGCGCGGACCCGATCGCCATCATCCCGAACTTCAAACGCGACCGTGAACCGCTGCCGCGACTATTCGCGCGCAAAGCCGCGCCCGCAGCCGCAGCGGCGGCCGCTGCTGCGGCTGCGGTCGCGGCGCCCGTCGCAACCGGCGTCGAACGACACCCATCGGTCAGCCCGGGCGACCTGTAACCGAAGGCCATCCCGTCATGGATCGCATCAGAGAAGCCGTTACGAGGGCGCGCCGCGCCCAGCCGAAACCGGGCGAAGGCCTCGTCCGGACCGGCGGGGCCGTCCGCTTCCAGTCGAGCGCGCCGATCGACCCCGGCGCCTTCCGCGAGGTGCGGTGCGATTTTGAAAAATTTCCTGCGCACCGCATCATTTCGAATGAGCAGGATCCTGTCCTCGCCTCCTACCGGATCCTCCGGACACGGGTCCTGCAGAAGATGGAGGCCGAGGGTCTCAAGACCCTCGCAATCGTCTCGCCCAATTCCGGCGCCGGCAAGACAGTGACCGCCATCAATCTCGCCATCGCCATCGCCTCCAAATCGGGGACGCGGGCGATGCTCGTCGATCTCGATTTCTATCGGCCGAGCGTCTCGAAATATCTCGGCATCTCTGACGCCCCGTCCGTGCTCGACTATTTTGAGGGCAAGATCACGCTCCCCGAAGCGACCGTGCGTCCCGATCTCCCTGACATGTTGCTCGCCGCCAATGAGCGCGTCTCGCGCCGCGGCGCCGAACTCTTGACGTCCGCCCGCGCCGACGAGCTCATCAACCGCGGCCTCAGGGAATTTGGCGCACAGGTGATGATCTTCGATCTGTCGCCCATCCTCGGCTGTGATGATTCGATCGCGTTCCTGCCGAAGGTGGATTGCGCGCTGATGATCGCCGCCAGCGGCAACACGCGCGAGGGCGACCTCAAGGACGCCCTGCGCCTCCTCGGCAAGACCAAACTGATCGGCACTGTCCTCAACAAGGCGCCGTCGGGCTCCCTGACGCCAAGCTATTACTATTAGCCCTCCGGCGGCGGCGCTTTTGCATTGAGCCTCCGCCCGGCGTAGACTCCGCCGGCCCGGTCAAGAGCATTGGGGCGACCCATGGAGATGCAGCAGATTCGCTATTTTCTCGCGCTCGCCGAGACGCTCAATTTCACGCGCGCCGCCGAGGCCTGCAATGTCACACAGCCGGCGCTGACGCGGGCCATCCAGGCGCTCGAGGGCGAGCTTGGCGGCGAGCTGCTGCGGCGCGAAGGCAGGCAGTCGCATCTGACCGAGCTCGGGCGGCGCATGCTGCCGCTGATGCGCCAGTCCTACGAGGCGGCGGTATCGGCGAAGATGCTGGCGAAAGCCGTGCAGTCGAGCGATGTGGCGCCGCTGTCTGTCGGCTTGTCCTACAGCGTGAATGTCGAGCTGTTCGTTCCTTCGTTCGGCGAGCTCTTCCGCGCCTATCCCGGAGCGCAGATCAAGCTGAAACGGGCCCGGCCCCGCGAGGTTGTCGATCTCCTGAAGAAGGGCGACGCCGACCTCGCAATCGCCGGCCCGCTGAGCGAAACATGGGATCGCCTCGACCAGTGGAAGCTGTTTGACGAGCCGATCGAACTTGCCGTGAGCGCCGACCATCGGCTGGCCAAGCGCAATGAGCCGATCACGCTCGCGGACCTCGCCGGCGAGGCGTTTCTGAACCGGCTCGAATGGGAAATGGACGGCGGGCTCGGCGCCTGCCTCGCCGAGACCGGTTTGATCCGCGACACCGCTCACGAAGTCGAATCCGACGCCGATCTTGCGGCCCTGTTGAAGACCGCCGCCGGCATCGGCCTCGCTGCGAAGAGCTCCCCGGAAAGCCCGGGAGTCAGGCGCCTTGGCGTCAATCACCCGGCGTTCCGCCGGACCGTCTCGGTCTACGCGGCTGCGGGCCGGCCGCGCTCGCCGGCGACAGCGAGCCTCCTCAATCTCCTGCGTTCAGCCAAATGGGGCTGATCAGCGCGCCCGCGCCACCGCCTCGAGAAGATCATCAAGGTCCATCCGCCGCCGGTAGTCGGGATCGACGTGGCGCGCAGCGATGACGCCGTCCCGTCCAACGACGAAGGCGGCAGGTACGGGCATCATCCAGCTCTCATTGCCGTTGTAACGCGGAACGTCCCAACCGGCGTCCGCGATCAGCCGCGACATTTCCTCCCCGACATGAATGACGAGGTTGAGCGAGAGGGCGTAGCCGTTGTCGATATCGCAAAGCACGGGAAAGCCGGCGCCGGATTCGCCTTTGAGCGAGAGGGAGAACTCCCGCGTCTCGGGCGCAATGACCGCAAGAGAGCCGCCGAGCGCCGCAATCTTTTGCTCGATCTCGCGGAGGCCCGACGCATTCAGACGGCAATAGGGACACCAATGTCCGCGCACGAAGCAGATCGCCGCGGGCCCGCGGGCGATGAGCTGTCCGAGCGACATGAGGCGGCCCCGATCGTCCGGCAGAACGAAAGGCGGCATGGGCTCGCCAACGCGGGGCGCGCTGTCGCCGGCGGCCTGACGCTGCAGGCGCTCCACCATGACATCGACGGCGGCGGCGAATTCGGGCGCCAGAGCCCTCACGCGGTTGCGGACGCGGCCCAGACGCTCATCGAGGGGCGCGTCAAGCGCCATCGCCTCGCGAGTCGTCTTTTCGAGTTCTGCGATCAGATCGGACATGGCTGCTCCGGTCCATAAGGTTCTAGCCGCAATCCGGGGACGGCGCATCGCTCCCCGCCTCCAGCGGAGCGGCGGCATGGACCCCATGCATAGATCTCATGGCGACCCCTGACGGCGGCGGACATTGGCGCGACGGTCATGCAGGCGCACTCCTTCATTCGCCCCCCACACATAAGGGATCCGCCGCCGCCGCCCCAATGCCGCTCAGGCATAAAGCCTATCGGCCCGCGGCAGACCCTCCGGCCCGTTGCATGATGAAGCCGATGACCTTGGCCACGGCCTCGTAATGCTCGAGCGGGATTTCGCCGTCGATCTCGACGCTGGCGTGCAGGGCGCGGGCGAGCGGCGGGTTCTCAACCACCGGCACGCCGTTTTCGTTGGCCGCCGCCCGCATGCGCAGCGCCGTCTCATCGACCCCCTTGGCGAGGCAGACTGGCGCCGCGTCCGCGCCTTCCTCATATCGGAGCGCGACCGCATAGTGGGTCGGGTTCATGATGAGGACGGTCGCATCCTTGACGGCGGCGATCATGCGCCGGCGGGACCGCGTTTCCCGCTCGCGCCTGAGGCGTCCCCGCACGAGAGGATCGCCTTCGCTCTCTTTCAACTCGCGGCGAACCTCCTCCTTCGTCATGCGCAGCCGCTTCTTCCAGGAGCGGACCTGGAACGCATAGTCGAAGGCGGCGAGACCGACCATGGCGAGAGCCGCGAGCCCGATCAGCTTCATCGCCTCGCCGCTCAGGGCCTGCAGGAGGTCGGGCTCGCCGGCGCCGATGAGGCGCGCGAGCAGATCGCGATCCGGCCACAGCGCATAGCCGAGAATCGCGCCGACGATGATGATCTTGAAGAGCCCTTTGAGGAAATTGAACAGCGCCGCCGGCCCGTAGATGCGCTTCAAGCCTTCGATGGGCGAGATCTTGCTCAGCGTCGGCGCGATGCGCGAGAATTCCGGCACGGGGCGCGCCTGACCGATATGCGCGAACAGGGCCGCGGCGCACAGGATCGCCCCGATCCCCGCGCTGGCGAGTCCAATGCCGGCAAGGACGGCGACATAGAGCCGCTGCAGCGCGCCCGCGTCGAGCGAGAATTCATGCGGGTGATCCACGAAGGCCGCGCCCATCGCGGCGAGCTCGCGCCCGAAGGGTCCGACGAACAGCCACAGAGCGAGAAAGGCGGCGGCGAAGGCGGCGAGCGCGATCGCTTCCTGACTCTTCGGCGCGTCTCCCCGCTTGCGCGCATCCTCGAGCCGCTTTGGCGTCGGCTCCTCAGTGCGCTGGGCTTCGTCGCTGGTCTCGGCCATGGGCCTATCTCACGAATGGCGCGAGAAAATCTTCAAAGCCGGCAAGAAAAACGGTCATGATCAGTCCGGTCGTCAGCATCAGGAGCATAACGCCGACGGCGAGATTGGCCGGCATCAGCATGAAAAACACCTGCGCCTGCGGCATCAGGCGGGACAGCACGCCGACGCCCGCCTGAAAGACAAGGCCGAACAGGATGAAGGGCGCGGCGAGGCGAACGCCGAGAGAAAACGCTTCGGCGACGGCGCCCGTCATCGCCGAGGACATGTCGCCAACCTCAATCCCCTGGCCAGGCGCCATCAGCGCATAGGAATCAAGGAGCGCCGCGAGCAGCAGGTGGTGCAGGTCGGTCGCAAAGACGAGAGTCGTGCCGAGTATGGCGAGGAAACCGCCTACGATCGCGCCCTGCAGCT
>CAYTVQ010000004.1:0-28461 GCA_964441615.1 uncultured Caulobacterales bacterium
GCTGGCCCGTGAAGTCGAGATCGTGGTTGATGATGCGCGAGTCGGCGATCTTCAGGTCGAGCTGACCCTGTTTGATTTCGTCGCTGTTTTCATACTCGGCGGCGATATAGATGTTCATCCGGTCGTCGAAGAAGTTCTTCCCGGCGAGCAGCGAGGCGCGATAATTGTAGCCTTCGAAGCCCTGCGCGATCGAGGCGCCGCCAAGATCCACGGTGAGGCCTTCAAAGTCGTCCTTCAGCTTGAAGTTGACGACGCCGGACACGGCGTCGGCCCCGTAGACGGCCGAATTCGCGCCGGTGACGACATCAACGCTCTCAATCAGGAGCCTCGGGATCCCGTCAACGTCAACCGATGAGGTGCCGGGGCTTGCACCGACATGACGGCGGCCATCGACGAGAACGAGCGTGCGCGCCGAACCGAGCTGACGGAGGTTGAGCAGCGACAGGCCGCCATCGCCAAGACCGGCGCCCGTGGTGTCTTCGGGAACGATTGAACCTTGCAGCGCCGGAACGTCGGCGAGGTAATCGACGATATTCGGTTCGCCGGAGAGGATGATGTCATCGCCCGTGAACTGCTGCAGCGGCTGAGGCGCGTCGAGCGCGCCGCGGCCGATGCGCGAGCCGGTGACGACGATCTCGTCTTTCGGCTTGCTGGCCGACTCTTCGGCGGGATCCTGCGCAACTGCCGCTGACGTCATCGCTGCGGTCGAAACGCTCGCCGCCAGAATTGCACGCAACGCAAAAGCGCGCTTGGTCTTTTTCATGATTGAGCCCTCTGTTCCCTACTGCCCGGGCGAAAGCTGACGCAGAGGGTCTAACGCCCTTGCTTGCTCCAAATCTCGCCAGTCCGATTGCTACAATTTTACGAAGGGCCTGAAGAGTCAATGAATCCGGGGCGCGGCCGCCCCCTTCCGGAATTGCTAGTTGCCGAAATGCCACCTTGTTGCAGTTTGGCGCGCCCGCGCATGCGCCCGACCCAAACAATGTTGCCGACGGGACGCCGCCTTGGTTAATACGTTCGAAAGCGGGCCACGGCGGTCCGGTTGCAGAGGGGTGAAAATCATGAGATTTCTGGTGATCGGCTTAGCGTCAGTTGCCTTGGCAGCCTGTGCGTCCGTCCGGCCGGGTTCGCCGGCGCTGACCACCACGGACCAGATCCGGTCTCAGACGACCTTCAAGGAGGAGATGTCGGGCCTGGTCACGGCCAAGGGGCCGACCATGCGCGCGGACGGCAAGACCTGGCTGGTTTCTGGAACGCGCGGCCTCGACGGCGTCTGGTCCTACAGGCTCGAACTCGCGGCCGACAGGACCGACCTGTCGCGCCTTACTGAGGCGACTGACGGCGCCGGCGCGACGCTTCACACGGTGGCGCTCGGGCGCTCGGGCACATCGTGCCGCGCCTACGCGGAGAATTGCCGGGTCGATCAGATGGTCGCCGTCAAGCTCGACGGCAATGCGCTTTCTTCGGCCAAGGCGAGCGGGCTCAATGTCACGCTGAAGGGCCCCAGCGAAACCCTTTCGGCTTCTGCGCCCGCTTATTACGTCGAGGGCTTCATGAATGCGGTGGCGGACTACGACAAGAGCAACCCGGGCAAGACGATCGATCTGTTCTGAATTCAATGACTGAACTATCCGGAAGCGCCCGCAGGACCTGCTGCGGGCGCTTCGTGGTTTGAGCCCCCCATTGCGCATCGCGATCTTCGAAACCGGCGCGCCGCCGGCGCCGCTCGTCCCGGTCCATGGGGACTATCCGCGGATGTTCGAACGCCTCCTGCGCCCGGTCGCGCCGCATATTGAATTCTTTACCGTGCGCGCCGGGTCGGGAGAAATTCTGCCACGGCTTTCCGACTTCGAGGGGCTCCTGATCACCGGCTCTCCCGCCGGCGTTTACGAAGGCCACGCCTGGATCGACCCGCTGAAGGAGCTTGTCCGCCGCGCGGCGCAGGCCCGGCGGGCGGCGGTCGGCGTCTGTTTCGGGCACCAGTTGATGGCGGAGGCCTTCGGCGGCCGCGTCGAGCGATCGGCGAAAGGCTGGGGAGTCGGCGTGCAGGATTATGAGGTTTGCGCCGCCGAGCCATGGATGCGGCCTGCGCCTGCGCGCATCGTCAGCACAGCTTCACATCAAGACCAGGTCGTCAGCCCGCCTCCTGGCGCCCGCGTCCTCGCCTCCTCGGATTTTTGTCCGTATGCGGCGCTCGCCTATGCGCAGGGGCCGGCGATCTCGTTTCAGATGCACCCGGAATTTTCCTCGGATTACGCCCGCGCGCTGCTGGATCTTCGCAAGGAGCGTTTCCCTCAGGATATGTATGAGAACGCGCGCGCGAGCCTGGCCCGCCGGACAGACGGCGATATTTTGGCGCGCTGGATCGCCCGCTTTTTCGAGGAGAACGCACCGTGACGATCACCCTTCATATCGGCGACAAGAATCTCTCTTCATGGTCTCTGCGGCCGTGGCTGATCCTGAAGCAGGCAGGCATTCCGTTTACGGAGAACATGATCCGTTTCGGGCGGCCCGAAACACGCGCCGAAATGCTCAGGCGTTCGCCGACAGGCCTCGTGCCCTGCCTCGTCGATGGCGAGGTCTCGGTCTGGGACTCGCTCGCCATCGCCGAATATCTCGCCGAAAGTTTTCCGGAGAAGGGGCTCTGGCCGTCCGAAAGGCCGGCGCGCGCCGAGGCCCGGGCGATCTCGGCGGAAATGCATTCGGGCTTCTCGGCCCTGCGCACGGTGTGGCCGATGAACTTCGCAAGGCAGGGCATGCGCCACATCCAGCCGGATGCGGTGAGGGCTGACATCGCGCGCATCGCCGAAATCTGGGAAGGCGCCCGCCGGCGCTGGGGCGAGCGGGATCAATCGGGCGGGCCCTTTCTGTTCGGCCGCTTCTCCATCGCTGACGCCATGTACGCGCCGGTCGTCTCGCGCTTCGTGACCTACGGGCCGGTCAAGCTGCCGCCCCGCGCCGCGGCCTGGCGCGACATGATGTTCACACTCCCCGCCATGCGGGAATGGGGCGAGGGCGCCGCCACAGAGGCTTCGCCGGAAAGGCCTGCCTAGTTGCTTCCCCGTGCGGCTCCCCCTATGTCGCGCCCATGCAAGACAACGAAGCCGAGGCGATCCTCGACCACCTCCTTACGGCGGCGAAACGGGCGAAAGCCGATGCGGCTGACGCAGTCATTTATCGCTCGATATCTTCGAGCGTAGCCTGTCGTCTTGGCAAGCTGGAGGAACTCGAACGGTCCGAAAGCCGCGACCTCGGATTGCGGGTGCTCATCGGCAGGCGGCAGGCTTTCGTCTCGACAACCGATTTCTCAAAGCGCGCCCTTGACGAACTGGTTGCGCGATGCGCCGCCATGGCGAAAACGGCGCCTGAGGATCCGTATTGCGGTCTCGCCCCGGCCGAGCGCCTTGCGCGGCCGCCTTTCCCGAATCTCGACCTTGGCGACTTCGCCGAACCCGATACCGCAACGCTCAAGCGGCGCGCAGCCGAGTGCGAGGCAAGCGCGCTTGACGTGAAAGGCGTCGTCAATTCCGACGGCGCAGGCGCTGGCTATGGCGAGGGTCGCAAATGGTTCGCCACATCGGGCGGCTTTCTTGGATCCTCCGCCGGCGGGCATCATTCGCTATCGGTCACCGTCATCGCCGAGGACGGCGCCGGCATGGAGCGTGATTACGACTGGGATTCCAAGACGCATGCCTCCGACATGAGGTCGCCCGAGTCGATCGGCGCGCGCGCGGGTGCGCGCGCCGTCGCACGACTGTCGCCGAAGAAGATCAAGAGCCAGACGGCGCCTGTCATCTATGACCGCCGCCTGTCGAGTTCTCTCCTCTCGACGCTCGCGGGCGCCATCAATGGCGCGGCCATCGCGCGCGGAGTCTCATTTCTGAAGGACAAGAAGGGCGCGCGGATTCTCCCGCGCGGCCTCAATGTCATCGATGATCCGCATATCCGCCGCGGCCATGGCTCGCGTCCCTTCGACGGGGAAGGCGTCGCCGCCGCCGCTCTCAAGATCGTCGATGGCGGCGTCCTCACCGACTGGCTGCTGAACTCGGCCCAGTCGCGTCAGCTCGGCCTCGAATGCAATGGCCGCGCGACGCGCGGCGTCGGCGGCCCGCCGGGATCAGGCCCGACAAACATGTATCTCGAGAACGGCAAGGTCCCGCTTGCGGCGCTGATGGCCGAGGCGGGGAAGGGCCTTCTCGTCACTGACAAATTCTCGCCGCAGGTCAATTCCAACACCGGCGATTACTCCGTAGGCTGCGCCGGCTTCTGGTTCGAGAACGGCGAAATCGCGCACCCTGTGAGCGAGATCACGGTCGCCGGCAACCTTCTCGACATGTTCGGCGCGCTTGTTCCCGCCAATGATCTCGAATTCACCGGCGCGATCAACGCGCCCTCCCTTCTCGTCGGCGAGATGATGATCGCCGGCGATTGAGTCATTTGGAGCATGCATGGCCAAGGCAGCAAGAAAGACCGTCAGACCGCGCCCCGCCCAATCGCCCGCGGCGGGCAAGCAGCTTCTGCATCTCGTCCTCGGCGGCGAACTCAAGGATCTCGACGGCAACGAGTTCCGCGACCTTTCTGCGGTTGATATCGTCGGACTCTATCCGAACTACGCCGAGGCTGAACGCGCCTGGCGCGCCAAGGCGCAGGCGACGATCGACAACGCCCACATGCGCTATTTCATCGTGCATCTGCACCGGCTGCTCGATCCCGATCACGAGCATTGAGTGCGCGCGCTTCGTCAGCTTCTTCCGCGATGACCGCCCTGACCCGCGAGGAATTCGCAACGAAGGAAGGACGCCGGCGCGCGCTGCGCGAACTCATGTTTGATGATCACGGCTGGATCCGCCTGATCCGCAGGAACACCCATGAAGTGGCGCCTGGCAAGCTCTGGCGAACCCACCAGCCATCTCCGCGCGAGATTGAGGCGTGGTCGGCCCGCGGGATCAGAACGATCGTCAATCTGCGCGGCGACAAGCCGAGCGGATTTCTCTTTCTCGAAGAGGAGGCATGCGAGAAAGCGGGCATACGGCACGTCGCGCTGCGCGCCTATTCCCGGGAGGCGCCGCCCAGGGGGTTCCTGGAACGCCTGCGCAGCCTGTTCAGGGAGATCGACTACCCAGCCGTCATGCACTGCAAGTCTGGCGCGGACCGCGTGGGGATCGCGGCGACCCTTTACCTCTTTTTCGAGGACGGCGTCCCGCTCGACGAGGCCATGCGCCGACAGCTCTCCTTCCGCTACGGCCATGTGCGCCAGGGCAAGACAGGCGTCATCGACTACGCGCTTGAGCGCTACATCGCCCACGCTCGGGCCAATGAGGTCCCGCTGAAAGATGTCGATGCTTTCATGGCGTGGTGTGCAAGCCCTGCCTATGACCCCGCAGCCCTGAAGCGCGAGTTCATGGGCAGCTGGTGGGGCAACCTGCTCACGGAGCGGATCTTGCGGCGGGAATAGCGCGCCTCAATCCGGCAGGCCGCGAGGTCACGCAAGCTGAAGCGCCGCGACGCGCGCATAGGCGCCTAATTTCGCCATCAATGTCGAGTGGGTTCCCGTCTCGATGACGCGCCCGGCGTCCACGACGGCGATCATGTCTGCGTCACGGACGGTCGAAAGGCGGTGCGCAATGACGAGCGTGGTGCGCCCTCTGGCGAGGCGTCTCAGCGCCGCCTGGACTGCCGCCTCGGACTCGGCGTCAAGCGCCGAGGTCGCCTCGTCGAGCAGCAGGATCGGCGCGTTCTTCAGGAAGGCGCGAGCGATCGCGATGCGTTGGCGCTGGCCGCCGGACAGATTCTGCCCTCCCTCGCCGACGAGCGTCTCGTAGCCCTTCGGCAGGGCACGGATAAACTCGTCCGCTGCGGCCGCCTTCGCCGCGTCCGTGATTTCGGCATGTCCCGCTCCCGGCTTGCCGTAGGCGATGTTGGCGGCGACCGTATCATTGAAAAGAATCGTTTCCTGACTGACGATCGCCAGCGCATCGCGCAAAGATGCGAGCGTGACGCCGGCGATATCGACGCCGTCAATCAGAATGGCGCCTGCCCGCGGCTCGTACAGGCGCTGCAACAGGGCGAAGACGGTGGACTTACCGGCGCCAGACTCGCCGACCAGCGCGACGGTCGCAGCGGCCGGAACTTCGAGCGAGAAGTCCTCGAGCGCGGCGGTCCCCTCGCCATATGAGAAACGCACATTGCGGAATGAGATGGCGCCGCCGCGCAGGGCGAGAGCCGCCGCTCCTGGCCGGTCGGCTATCCTCGGCTGCAAGTCTATCACCTCAAGCATGCGCTCGAAGGCGCCGAAGCCTTCCTGCATCACCGCATTGAGCGTCGAAAGCCCGCGCGCGGGCTGAGACAGCAGGAGAAGCGCGACGATAAAGGAGATGAACTCGGCCGTGTCGAGCGCCCCCGCGCTGATGCGAATGGCCACCGCCGCGATGACGACGGCGAGCGCCAGGGAGCCGACGAAAAAGATGAAGGGCTCATTCATGGCGCGCAGATGCGCCATACGCTTGAGGACGCCAAGGCGCCTGTCGAAGGCGGCGCGGCCGCGCGCCCCTTCCTGCGCCTCGAGGCGGTAGGCGCGGATCATGCGCCCGCCGGCGACCGCCTCGCCAGCGATCGCCGCGATCTCGCCGGTCTGCGCTTGCGCCTCGCGAGAACTCGTGCGGAGATACCTGCCGATGCGCGCCACCGGCCAGCCGATGGCGGCGTAGACTGCGGCCACGATCAGGAAGAGGGCCCAGTCATACCAGACCATCATGGCGCAAAGGCCTGCGAAAGTGAGGGCGTCGCGCACCGCCGTCGTCGCCCGCATCAGAGTCTCGCGCAGCACGGTCGCATCATTGGTCATCCTGGCGATCGACTGCCCGGGACCCAACGCACGCAGTTGCGCGTCGTCAATGACGAGCAATTTGCGGAACATGTCGTCCTGAAGGTCCCGCAAGGCGGAAAGCGCCGCCGATGCCGAGAGACGCGCCTGGGCGTATTGCGCAACGGCGTTGACCAATCCGACGCCACAGATGAGAAGCGGGCCCCAGAAGAGCACGTCGCCGGACAGCGGCGCGGCGGCGCCCGAAAGCGCCATGTTGATCCATTCGACGCCGGCCGGGATGAGACTCGCCGACGCTGCATAGACCGCCATGGCGACGAGCGCGGACAGCAGCTGCGGCGCGTAGCGCGAGAGGTAACCACGCCAGAGTCGGCTGGCGAGCGCGATCGTGGAGGCCGGACTGTATCTCATGGTCGGACTTCGGAGGCGCCGATGACTGTCGCAGGTTGCAGGGTGGGGCGGTTTCAGGCGACCTACAACCCGCCGCCGACTAACGACAACCTCTCTCAATGCCATCGCCATTCAAGCAACTTCTGAAAAGCGGCCTCGCCGGCCGCCTCGCCAGCACTCTTGTCACACTTTACATCCGTTTGGTGTTCGCAACCTCCCGATGGTCGCTGATCGGCCGGGAGCCGATCGACGCCCTGCTGGCGTCCGGCGAGGGCTTCATCGTCGCCTTCTGGCATCAGCGGCTGTTGATGGGCGCGGTCTTGCGTCGGCAGACTGACCGGACTGTTTACATGCTGATTTCCGCGAACCGCGACGGAGAGATCATCGCGCGGGGGGTCGCGCCCTTCGGGATCGAGTTCATTCGCGGCTCGGCGGCGAACCCGAAAAAGAGAGAGAAGGACAAAGGCGGCGCGCCCGCACTCGCCCAGATGATCGCGGCGCTCAAGGACGGCCATATCGTGGGGGTCACGCCGGACGGGCCGCGGGGACCCTCGCGCCGGGCCCAGGCAGGCGTCGTGCGCCTCGCGCAGCTTTCAGGGGCGCCCATCATCACCGGCGCATTCTCGACCAGTCGCGCCTTGCGTCTCAACACCTGGGACCGCTTCTTCCTGGCGCTCCCGTTCTCAAGAGGCGTCTTCGTGGGGGGCGGCGCGGCGATCCGGGTCGCCCGCGACGCGACTCCGGAGACGCTGGAAATGGCGCGCTTGCAAGTCGAGGCCGCCCTCAATAAAGCGGCGGATGAGGCTGACAGGCTGGCCGGTCGCTCGCCAGACGGCGCTTGTTCGCGTTAGGATCAAGTCGATGACCGCCGCCGTCCCTTCCGCGCCGGAACCGTGGGGCCTGCGCCTTTACCGCACGGCGAGCCGCGCCCTTGGGCCGATCGCCGAGCTTGCCCTCGCCCGGCGCCTCAAGGCCGGAAAGGAAGATCCGGCCCGGATCAGCGAAAGGCGGGGCGTTCCCGGAAGGGCGCGGCCAGAGGGTCCGCTCTTCTGGATTCACGGCGCCAGCGTCGGCGAGTCGCTTTCGGTGCTGCCTCTGGTCAATCGGCTGAAACACCTGCGGCGCGATTTGAGCTTTCTCGTCACCACGGGGACGACGACCTCGGCGCGACTGATGGCCGAGCGCCTCCCCGAAGGCGCCTTCCACCAATACATCCCGCTCGACCATCCGCGCTTCGTCGAGGGATTCCTGGCGCACTGGCGCCCGCAGGCCGCGATCTTCGTCGAATCGGAGTTCTGGCCGAACCTGATCCTGTCGGCGCGCGCTCATGTTGGCTTCATGGCCCTCATCAATGGGCGGGTGTCGCCGAAGTCTTTCGAAGAATGGTCGAAGAAGCGCGAGACCATCCGCTATGTGCTCTCTGCATTCGACCTCATGCTGGCGCAGGATCATCAGAATGCGGAGCGGTTGAAAACGCTGTCCGGCCGCGAGGTGGCGACATTCGGCAACCTCAAAAACGCCGCTCCGCCGCTCCCGACCGATAAGAGCGCGCTCGAAAGGATCAAGGCTGCGGTCAAGGAGCGGCCGGTCTGGCTCGCCGCGTCCACCCATCCCGGGGAGGATGACGCGGTCTTTTCAGCCCATAAGCTCCTCAAGACCTCCTTCCCCGACCTCCTCACCATCGTGGCCCCCCGTCATCCTGAACGCGGAATTGAAGTGCGCGAACTCGCCGCCGCCTCCGGGCTCAGCGCCAGCCGCCGAGCGGCCGACGAGTCCGTCCCGCCGGGAACGGACATCTACATCGCCGACACGCTCGGCGAACTCGGCCTGTTCTACCGCCTCTCCGACATCTCATTCGTCGGCGGAAGCCTGACCCCGAAGGGCGGCCATAACCCGCTCGAACCCGCCCGGCTCGGCGGCGCGATCCTGCATGGTCCCTTTACCTTCAACTTCGTCGAAACCTATGCGCAGATGCGCGCGGCCGGCGGCGCGGCGCTCGTTCGAAACGACCGCGAGCTAGCGACCGCCGTGAGGCGCCTCTTCTCTGATGAAAAGACGCGCCTCGCCATGGCCTCGGCGGCGCGCGAGGCTGCAGAAGCGAGCGCGGAGCGCGTGCTGAACGAGATCAGCGATCTCGTCCTGGCCAAATTCGCCGCTGAGCCGCGCGCGGCATGATGCAAGAACCATGGTTCTGGCGCGCGCAGGGAGCTCGCGCCAATGCGGTCGCGGCGATCCTGTCCCCGCTTTCGGCTCTCTACGACGCCGCCCGACGCGCCAGAAATGCGGTGACCCGCACCGAACAGCCGCCTGTTCCCGTTATTTGCATCGGCAATGCGACGCTCGGCGGGACAGGAAAAACCCCCTTCGCCCTTATGCTTGCGCCCTTGCTCGCGGCCCGCGGGTACAGGCCCTATTTCCTGACGCGCGGCTTTGGAGGGCGTCTGCCCGGGCCTCTCGCTGTCGATCCATCAGTACACAGTGCATCAGAAGTCGGCGACGAACCTCTGCTCCTTGCCCGCGTCTCGCCCACCATCGTGGCGAGGGACCGTCCGGCGGGCGCGCGGCTTGCATCGGAACTGGGCGCCGACATGATTGTGATGGATGACGGGTTCCAGAATCCGGCCATTGCGAAGACCTTCTCCATTCTCCTGCTTGATGGCGCTGATCCAGGCGGACGCCTCTTTCCGGCCGGCCCCTATCGCGAGCCGCTGAAAGATGCGCTGACCCGGGCCGACGCCGTCGTCTCGATCAGCGACGGCGCGCCCGCGCCGCTGAACAGCGGCAAGCCATCATTCTCAGGCCATTTTGCATCAGAGGTCGAGGGCGCCGGAACCCGGGTTGTCGCCTTTTGCGGAATAGCCCGGCCGGAACGGTTTTTTGCCGCGCTGCGCGCGCGGCGCTTCGCCATCGCCGAGGAAAGATGCTTCCCGGACCACCACCGCTTCCGCGCCGCAGAGATTGAGGCCTTGCGGCGCCTGGCGGAGGCGAGGAATGCGCAGCTCATCACAACGGCGAAGGATTTCGTCCGCCTGACGCCGGATCTCCGCGATGGGGTCTCTGTCTTCCCAGTCGCCCTGCGCATAGACGATCCTGATCGTCTCGTCGGTCTCGTCGTTACGGCGGCGAACGCCTTTCATGAGCATGCGCATGTCTGAAACGGCCGCAGACGAGATTCCCCTGCCCGAGCGCCGCAACAGGCCGGTAACCCTCGCGCATGCGCTCGAATACGGCCTCGTCCGCGCGCTGTTTTGCCTTTTCCGCCTCGTCGGCGTCGACATGGCCTCCGCCATGGCAGGCGGGGTTACGCGCGCCATCGGGCCCCTGCTTCCCGTCAGTCGCCGCGCCGACGACAATCTTCGCATGATCTATCCGCAGATCGACGCCGCTGAGCGGAGAAAGATCGTGGCGGGCGTCTGGGAGAATCTTGGCCGCACCGTGGCGGAGATGGCCCACCTCGACAAGTTTCGTCCGGGGGAGGATGGCGGCCGCGTCGAGGTCGTCGGCGGCGAGCACATCCTGAACGCCGTCCGGCAGGGCGCGCCGGGGATTTTCGTATCCGGACATTTCGCCAATTGGGAGATCATGGCGATTCTGCTGCACAGATTGGGGGCAAGACCCGCCGTCATCTATCGCGCGGCCAACAATCCGCTGGTCGATGAATTCATCATCAGGACGCGGGCCGCCGCAATGGGGCGCCTGCAGATTCCCAAAGGCAAACGCGGCGGCCGCGCGCTTATCCAGGCGCTGCGCGACGGAAAATCGCCTGCGCTCCTCGTCGATCAGAAGCTCAGTGACGGAATCGAAGTTCCCTTCATGGGCCGGCCCGCGATGACTGCGCCGGCGGCGGCCCGCCTTTCGCTTAAATTCAGTGTGCGGATATTCCCTGGCCGGATCGAGCGCCTTGAAGGCGCGCGTTTCAGAATCACCGTGGAGCCGCCGATCGAATTCGCCCCGACGGGAGACCCGGCGGAGGACGTCCGGGCGCTGACCGTCCTCATCAATGAGCGCATCGAGTCCTATGTGCGCGCCCGGCCGGAGCAGTGGTTGTGGCTGCACCGTCGCTGGCCGAAAGACGGCGTAGCCGGCTGAATACGCTATTTCAGCGCCGGCTTGTCGAGATCAAGGGCGCCGATCGGGAGCCGCTCTGCAGACGGATGCTTCTTACTGAACTCGTCCCAGAACGCCCTGGCGTCGCCGACGACGACGATCGACGCCTTGCCAGGATCGAGCCATGTCCTCGCCGCCGCCATCGTTTCGGCCGGACCGATGCGGTCGATGTCTTCCGCGTAGGCCTTTAGCGCGTCGATCGGCAGACCATATAGCGCGAGCGTTGAAATCTCGTCGCCGAGACCGGAAATCGTCTCGATGTCGCGTCCAAAGCCCCCAATGAGCGTCGCCTTGCGCGCCGCGAGCTCATCGGCGGGCGGCGGCTCGTTTCCAAGACGCGCCAACTCGGCGGCGATGAGGTCGGCGACAAGACTGGCCGACTCATTCTTCGTCTGCGTGCGCGCGATCAAGGGCGCCGCCGCCCGCCTCTGTGCTAATGAGGCCCCGGCCCCGTAGGAAAGGCCTCGCTTGATGCGAATCTCGGCGTTCAGCCGCGCCGAGTAGCCGCCGCCGAGCACGGTCGTCGCCACCAGCGCGGGATAATAATCCGGATGCGTTCTTTCCAGCGTGCGCAACCCGAAACTGACGGCCGCCTGGCCGGCGTCCGGCATGTCGATGACGAGCGCGCGTGCGCCTTCTGGCGGCGCAGGCGGCGCGGCCATGCTTGCGGCCGCGAGCGGATTGGGCGCGGGCGCCCAGTCGCCGAAATGGCGTTCGGCGAGGGCGACTCCTTCATCAGCCGTAACTGCGCCTGTAATCACGAGTATGCCGTTTTCGGGCCTCCATTGCGCGAGGTGGAAGCGCGCGGCGGCCTCTGAAGACAGGGCCTCGAGACTGCGCTCGGTCGCAACGCCGCCATAAGGCGAGGCGCCATAGAGAAGGCGCGCCATGGCGCGCGCTGCGATCTGGCCCGGATTGCTCATCGCCACCGAGAGTTCGTCAAGCGCCTGCTGGCGTTCGCGCTCGAGCTCCTCAGCGGCGAAGACGGGGTTGCGCGCCACATCGGCGAACAGCGCAAACGCCTCATCGCGCCGATCGGCGCGGGTGAAAAGCGAGACGATCGAAGAGTCCGGGGCCGCGCTCGCAGAGAGAGACGCCCCAAGGCGCTCAATCCCTTGCGCGATCTCGGTTGCGCTGCGTGTCTTTGTCCCCTTGGTCGCGAGGGCCGCCGTCATGTCGGCGACTCCGGCGAGGTCGGACGGATCGGAGGCGCTCCCGGCGGCAAAGCGCAGGCTGGCGCTGACGAGCGGCAGGTCGTCCTTGGTCGCCACAATCACCCGCAGGCCGTTCGCCAGCGTCTTTTCCTTGGCGGCGGGAATGCGCGCGCTCACCGGAGGGAGGGGCGCCGGCGGCGCGACGCGCGCGCCTTCCGGCGCCAGCGCGAAGGCTGGCGCGTCTCCCGCCGCGATGGGAAGCGGGCCCGCCTCGATCGTCGGCGCGGTCTCAATAATGTCGCCGGTCGCGCCTTCGGGGGCCGATTCTTCGTTCAGGTATTTGATGGCGACGGACTTCGAGTCGTCGAACAGCGCGCGCGCCACACGCTGCACGTCGGCGGCGGATGTTTTCTGAATCGCGGCGAGAATTCGGTCGGCGGCCGCAGGGTCGTCATATCGAATGACCGAATCGGCGAGTTCGAAGGCGCGGCCGAACGCCGTCTCGCGCTCTTCGAGCCGGGCCGTGACGAGCTCGTTCTTCGCCTCTTCGAGCTCCGCCTCGGTCGGCGGCGCACTCGCAATCTTCGCGACTTCCCCCTTGAGCGCGGCGAGGCCCTCGTCTGCCGACTTTCCTTCGCTGAGAATCGCCGCGACCGTGTAGATGGAAGGATCCCGCATCGCTTCCGAAAAGGTGAAGGCCTCGGAGGCGACCTGCTGCGTGTACACGAGCGACTGATAGAATCGCGAAGACTCGCCCCGCGACAGGATGGCGTCGAGAACCATGAGCGCCGGATAGTCCGGCGACGACGCCGCAAAAACCGGGTAGGAGACCGCGACCGCCGGCAACGGCACGTTCGGCGCATAGACGATGAGCGTTCTGGTCTGGCGCGGCGGCTCCTTCGAACTGACGCGCGGAATCGGTCGGTTCGGCGCCCTCAGCACTCCGAAATATTTGTCGACCCACTGGTCGAGCTTCTCCGGATCGAAATTGCCCGCGACCACGAGGACCGCGTTGTCCGGCCGGTACCAGGCGGCGTGGAAGGCCCGCACGTCGTCAACCGTCGCGGCGTCAAGATCCTCGATCGATCCGATGCCGGGGCGGCCATAAGGATGGACAGAGTAGTTTGCCTGATTGAGGTAGAGATAGAAGAGGCGGCCATAGGGTTCGGCGAGCACGCGCTGGCGCAGCTCCTCCTTGACCACGTCGCGCTCGGACGAAAACACAGCCTCATCGACGACCAGCGACCCCATGCGCTCGGCTTCGGCCCACAAAATGCGTTCCAGATGATTGGCCGGCACCACCTCATAGTAATTGGTGGCGTCGTCGCCGGTGGACGCGTTGTTGAAGCCGCCTACATCCTCGGTCAGCCGATCGAAGAATTCGTTCGGCATGTTGCGCGTCGATTTGAACATGATGTGCTCGAAAAGGTGAGCAAAGCCGGAGCGGCCCTTGGGATCGTCTTTCGAGCCGACGCGGTACCATACCTGTACCGACACGTTGGCCGTTGAAGGGTCGGGCATCGAATACACTTCGAGGCCATTGGCGAGCTTGCGGCGAGCGTATTTCAGCGGCGGAACGGCGATGCCGGCTTCGGCGAGGACGGGACGGGCGGACACCGGGTCTCCTTTGTCGGCGGATTTATCGGCCTTCGAGCACGAAAGAAGGGATGCCGCGACGGCGGCAAGGGCGCAGGCGAAGATCGGTTTCATGGCGATGTTCTAAATGACGCGTTACGAGCCGCAGGGGCCTTCGGCCGCTATGCTGGTTCCCGCCGCTTTCGCCGTGCAGGCGTTCGAATAGGTACGGCCGTCGCAGCCGCAGACGGGCCGGTAGTCGCGCGTGCAGGCTTCCGGTTTTTTTGCACAAACGCCTGCGGCGTCAGCGACACGACGGCATTCCCCGTCCGGCATCGCACAATAGTCGAAAGCGTTGAGGCAGCGGACGTCCGCGATGCCGGCGCACATGCCGCCCGTCTCGCCCGACGGGATGCCGACCGATCCGTCGCCATCGCCTGCCGATGCGCAGGCGGCCAACATGCAGACGGCGGTCAGTGCGGCGACAAGCTTCAGCATATCAGCGTCCCTCGGGCTCGACGAGCCCTTGCATATACAGCGCCTCTCCGAGCTTGGCGATCAGTTCGAGCTGGGTTTCGAGGAAGTCGATATGTTCCTCCTCGCTTTCAAGGATGCCGGTCATGACCTCGCGGCTCACATAGTCGCGGACGGTTTCGAAATAGGCGATGGCTTCGAGATAGAGGGGATGGGCGCGCTTTTCCGCGCGCAGGTCGCATTCCAGAGTCTCCTTGACGCTTTCGCCGATATAGACCTTGTCGAGATCCTGAACGTTGGGGAGGCCTTCGAGAAAGAGGATGCGGTCAATGAGCTTATCCGCATGCTTCATTTCATCGATCGATTCCTTGTAGACGCGCTCGGCAAGCTTTCTGAAGCCCCAGCTCTTCAGCATGCGCGCATGCAGGAAATACTGGTTCACCGTCGTCAGTTCGAGCTTCAGCGCCTTGTTGAGATAATCGATGACTTTGGGATCGCCCTTCACGCTATCCTCCCGGACGGTTTCCCGCGGCTTGTGACAGAGCTTTCGCGCGAGACAAAGCGCCAATGCAGCGAATAATTCTCATTTGCGCGTGCGGCGCCGACCACGTTTACTCAGCGGCGGCGAGGCCGTGTTCTAGCATGCGCGCGTCTTCGATCATCTGAGCGACATCGGGAAGACATTTGCCGCATTTCGGGCGGCTGCCGCAGCGCCTGAATACTTCGGCGACGGACGCCTGTTCGCTCTGCGCGGCTTCTCGAAGGTCCCGGCACTTCAGGGCGTTGCAGATGCACACATACATGGCGGAGGACGATCCTGGATGCGGGCGGGATCGTCGCCTAGATGCGAATGATTGTCAAATGCAACAGGCCGCGGCTTATTGCGCGCTCTTGGCGGCCGGGGGGGGCTGAGGGTTTTCAGCCGGGTCGACCAGCAATTGGGGATCGACCAGACGGCCGGTCCATTTAAGGCTCCAGTGGAGATGGGGACCGGTGGCGCGTCCCGTCGCCCCGACGGCGCCGATGGGATCGCCCTTTTTCACGACCTGCCCCGCGGCCACATCGATACGGGAAAGGTGGAGAAAGGCGCTTTCGACCCAATGGCCGTGATCGAGAAGGACCAATCCGCCCTCGAAATACATGTCGGGATCGGCGAGGCGGACGACGCCATCCGCCGGCGCCGCCACCTGGGTCCCCTGCGGCGCCGCGACGTCGAGCCCGGAATGGGGCGTCTTCGGCTCGCCGTTCAGGATGCGCTGCGATCCGAACACGCCGCTGATGCGGCCCTTGGCCGGCCATGAAAAGCCGTCCGCCCAATGCGCCTGCGCCTCGGTCCGGACACGCGCGGCCTTCTTCTTTTCCTGGTCGGCGGCGATCTTCCTCAGCTGCTCTTCGGTGAAGCCGGAGACCTTGGACTGGTCAAGGCCGTCAATGCGCTGCACCGGAAACTCCCGATCCTCGATCTTCAGGGCGATGCGCTCATCCGAACCGTCAGGAAGCGTGACGCGAAGCAGCGCAGAGAGCGCGCTGTCGCGGCCGAAGCCGACGACGAACCGCCCGTCGGCGCCGACCATGACCTCAACGCCGTCGAGGCGCACCCGCGCGCCGGGCGCCGTCTGGCCGAATACGAGCCCGCCCTGGGCCGGCCGGCCGGATAACTGGACGTGTTCGGAGGATTTCGGAAAGACGAGCGTGCGCGCTTCGACTTCCTTCATGGCCTCGGCGTAGGCCGCCTTCTTCACAAGTGAGTCATTGGCGGCGTCAGGATCGGCCGGCGGAGGCAGGAGCGGCGGCTGATCAGACGCCGCCTCCAGCGCATCTTCAACATCTCCGGGCGCGGCGGACGGCGCCTTGCTCGCTGCGCAACCGAGGACAGCGATCATGCCGATGACCAGAACGCGCCTCATCATCCTCTCCGCGCAACGCCAAAGCCCTTCATGGCCGCCGCAGCGTCCGCATAGGCCTCCTGCTTATCGACATTCCAGTATCGCAGCTGGTTCAGAGGTATCTTCACGCCCGTCACGGCGCAGCGCACGAAGGCGCCCGGTCGGCGGATTGCAAACTCAGCGTCGCGATACTCAAGCACCGCCTCGCCGCCGCCGAAATTCTCCTGAAGATTCAAATGATGACCCATTCGCCGGGCGCGCGCCGTTCGCGCGCCGTCAAGCTTCGCTTACTACCAATAGCAGGCGCAAGCGTCGAGACGGCCATGCGGTCAATCGAACAGCGAGCTTTGCCCCGCGAGGCCGCCCCGCCTCTTGCCCCGCGGATCTCCGTCGATGACCGCGCCCCTGGCGCCATCCCTGAAGCGGATCGTCACCTGCGAACCGCTTTTCGCCTCGGCGGCGCTGGCGACCAGCCTGCCTGCCGGCGTCTGCACCAGCGCGAAGCCGCGTTCCAGCACGTTCTCATACGATAGAGAACTCAGCAGCTTGCCCGCCGCCTCAAGGGCCGCTGCTTTTGCCGCGAGGACAAGTCCGAGGAGCTGGGAAAGTCGGGCCGATCGGTAGGCGAGCTCGCTCGCCGCCTTGGCGTGCAACGCGCGGAGACGCTTCGGCGCAAGGCGCAGTTCCGCCAGCGCACGCAATTTGCGCTCGACGACGCGTGCGCCGGCGCCCGAAAGGCGGTCGGCGGCGCGGTCGAAGCGCTGCGTCTTGGGGCCCAATAACCCTTCGGGCCGGCCGAGCCCGCGGACCGCGGCGCGCAAGGCGGCATCCCGATGTTCCGCGGCGCGCGCCATCGTCTTGACGAGGCGCAGCCCGATCGTCGCAAGGCGCGCCGCAAGGTCTGAGCGCATCGGCACGGCCTTCTCGGCCGCCGCCGTCGGCGTTGGGGCGCGAATGTCGGCGACATAGTCGATGAGCGTCGTATCGGTTTCGTGTCCAACCGCGGAGATGACCGGAATCCGGCTGGCGGCGACCGCGCGCGCCACGATCTCCTCATTGAAGCACCACAAATCCTCTAGCGAGCCGCCGCCGCGCGCGACGATCAGGACATCCGGGCGCAGAACGTCGCCGCGCTCGGGGAGCGAATTGAACCCTTCGATTGCAGCGGCGATCTTCAGCTCCGCGCCTTTCCCCTGCACCGGCGTCGGCCACACGAGGACACGACGCGGGAACCGTTCGCGCAGGCGGTGGAGAATATCGCGGATGACGGCGCCCGAAGGCGAGGTGACGACGCCGATCGTCCCGGGCAGATAAGGGATCGGCCGCTTGCGCTCGGGCGCGAACAGGCCTTCCGCAGCGAGCTTTTTCTTGCGCGCTTCAAGGAGGGCCATCAGCGCCCCGACGCCAGCGGGTTCAAGGCTGTCGATGATGAGTTGATATTTGGACGAACCTTCGAACGCGCTGATGCGTCCCGTCGCCACAACCTCCATGCCCTCTTCGGGCGTGATTTTCAGGCGCTGCGCGGCGCTCCTCCAGATCACGCCCGCAAGCGTCGCATTCGCGTCCTTGAGATCAAGATAGACGTGGCCTGATGGCGGACGGCTGATGCGTCCAAGCTCGCCGCGGACCTTCACAAAGGGGAATCCGGTTTCAAGCGCGCGCTTCACCGCTCCGGCCAGTTCGGAGACCGAGTATTCCTTGAGGTTCGGCAGATCGTTTTCGGGCATGTCCAGTTAGAGCACGGAACGGATAACCGGCGCCATTCCTCGGGCCCGCCATCTTGTGAGCCCATGCCGCCGTTTTCCGTTGCCGACCTGTAAGTCGGAGGCTTATGAACTGACGGCGGCGCTGATGCGCCCGGCCGATCTTCGGTCATTGGGAGAGAAACGATGCAAGCGAGATATCTGATCGCCGCGAGCGCGGCGGCTCTGGCTTTTGGGGGCGTCGCCATCGAACGGTCCTCGCGCAGCGAGGGCGCCGCGTTCGTGGAGCCCCGCCTTTTCGCCAAGTCGGTTTGCGGCGCCGACGCGGCGCAGAGCCGGGCCTATTTTGCGAGTATCGGCGCGGCTATCGCCAAGGAGACGATGCCGGCGGCCGCAAGCGCGCCAAAGCAGGTCGGCGCGATCGCCTATGAAATCACGACCACGGCGCCGCTGGCCCAGGCCCATTTCAACGCCGGCCTCGCCCACATGCTGAATTTCAATCACGGGGCCGCCATCGCTTCGTTCAGGGCTGCGCAGGCCGCTGACAGCGATTGCGCGATGTGCTGGTGGGGCGAGTCCTTCGCGTGGGGCCCCAACATCAACATGCCGATGCCGGATGAGGCGGTTGCGCCGGCCTATGCGGCGCTCAAAAAGGCGCAAACCGCCAAAGGCGCTTCGGAGAAAGAGCGCGCACTGATCGCAGCCCTCGCCAAGCGCTACGGCCCCGCTCCCGTGAAGACGCGCGCGCCTCTCGACGCCGCATTCGCAGAGGCCATGGCGAAAGTCGCCGAGAAATACCCCGGCGACGACTTCATCCTCGCGCTCGCAGCGGAAGCCGACATGGACACTTCCCCATGGGATTATTGGGAGACAGACGGTCGGACGTCCAAAGGCCGCGCCGGTCACGCCATCAGTCTCGTGGAAACGGTGCTGAAGCGCAATCCCAATCACCCAGCCGCGATCCATCTCTATATTCACCTTACGGAGGCGACAATCGACCCCTTCCGCGCTGTTCCGTATGCGGATCGCCTTGCCGCGCTCTCCCCTGGACTCGGGCATCTCATCCACATGCCCTCGCACACCTATTTCCGCATCGGCCGCTACAAGCAGTCTCTCGGCCTCAATCTCGACGCAGTCGCGGCCGATGAAGCGTTCCTCGCGGCCAACAAGGCCGAGCCGATGTACGAGTACGGATATTTTGTCCACAACATCCATTTCGTGATGACTTCCGCGCAGATGGCGGGCGACGCCGCGACTGCGCTTGCGATGGCCGAGAAGCTGGACGGCAAGCTGCCGCTTGCTTTCGCGGAAGAGGTGCCATTCTCGCAGCCGATCAAGGTCGCGCCCTACTACGCCCTGGCGCAGTTCGCGACGCCCGAGACAATCCTCGAGACCGCCGATCCGGGTACGGACATTCCATTCATCGCCGCCGCCTGGCGTTACGCCCGCGGCGAGGCCTATGCGCGGCTCGGCGACGCCGCTCGCGCAAGGGCCGAGGCGCAGGCGATCGCAAGACTCGCCGCAGAGGAGGATTTCTCGCCGCTGCTTGAGATCAACATCCCAGCGCCCGACATCATGAAGATACAGGAGCTGACCCTGCTCGCGCGCGCCGCTGCGGCGGAAGGCAGGGGCGATGAGGCGATCCGGATAATGGAGGAGGTCGTCACGCGGCAGGACCGGCTCCCTTACACCGAACCCGCCTACTGGTACTATCCGGCGCGGCAGACCCTTGCCGCACTCGTCCTGAAAGCTGGCGACGCCGAGCGCGCCGGGCAACTCTTCATCGAGGCCCTCGCGGAAGCCCCAAATAGCGGCCGGGCGCTCTATGGCCTTGCCGAAGCGAACCGTCTGGCAGGCGACAAAGCCGGCGCCAAATACGCCCGCTCACTTTTCAAGAAAGCGTGGAGCGGCGACGCCAAAAGCCTCAGTCTCGCGCATCTTTAGGCCGCCGGCGGTCCGCTTCGGAGCTATCGGCGGATTTGCGCAAACCGCCGAGCCGGTTTCGAATCCGGCGCGGGCGTCTCCATTCGGAGGCCGAACGCAAAGGCGGCGGCGGCCCGCCTGAAGTCTGCAATGGTTTCGTCGCTGCAGATGCCGCGCTCCGCGCGACATGGTGCTTGGCCGCATGCCGCCACTTTGAGGGCGGCGCCGGGCGGCCGGCGCCGGCTGGCGCCGCGCCCGATTCCGCCTATATCCACCGTCCGGGGCGCGCGGGTCACTTGTCGAGGGTTCGGTCGGGCAATGGAGTTCTTCGAAAAGCTCATCGAGGCCGACGCGGCCTTCATCGCCGCGCTTTTCCAGGTCATTCTCATCGACCTCACGCTCGCCGGCGACAATGCTGTGGTGATCGGTCTGGCGGCGGCAGGCCTCGCCAAGGAACAGCGCGGGCGCGCCATCCTGATCGGCATTTTCGCCGCGACCATTCTGCGCATCGGCTTCTCGCTGATCACGACGCAGCTCTTGCAGATCGTGGGCCTGCTCTTCGCCGGCGGCGTTCTGCTGCTGTGGGTCAGCTGGAAGATGTGGCGCGAACTGAGCCGTCCAGCTCACGTCGAGATCGGCTCGGAGACGTTGAAAGAGGGCGTGCAGGGCGATGCGCATGTCGAAGGCGCGAAACCCAAATCGCTGCGCGAAGCCGTGACGCAGATTATCATCGCCGATGTCTCGATGTCGCTCGACAATGTGCTCGCGGTCGCCGGAGCCGCGCGCGAGCACCCGACCGTTCTGGTTTTCGGTCTGGCCCTTTCGGTCTTCCTGATGGGCGTCGCCGCCACGTTCATTGCGCGACTTCTCGCGCGCTACCGCTGGATCGCCTATCTTGGCCTCGGCATCATCCTTTTCGTCGCCGGCGACATGATGTGGCGCGGGATCGAGGAGATCCGCGAACTGCCGGCCATAGAGAACGCGATTGAGGACGGGCTGGCCCGAATCAAGGGCTAGTGTCGTCGGGCGATCACAGTCGGACGCATAAACCTTGGATAATTCATAGGTCCAGGGCGGACGCCGCGAAGACCGGCGCGACAGCGGACACGCTTGTAAAAGACGGCGGCTTCGGTAGGATTCTGCCGGCAGGAGGGGAGTTTCGGCGTGTCGGCTCGCGGATTCATCACGATGGCGCTCGGGGCTCTCGCGCTGATCGTCGCTGGCCTCGGCGGCTATTTCCTCCTCTTCAAGAAGAACGGCGATCCGAAAGCCGCGGCCCCCGATCCCGCCTCTTTTGTCGGCGAAGAAGCGGAGGACACGCTCTCCGTCGAAACGCCGCCATCTGACATCCCGGGCGAAGAAGAAGCGACTGACGCGCTCGGGGACGATTCTGGCGTAGAGGGTGACCCCTGGCTTGATCCCGATGCGATCGAGGGCGCCGAGGGCAGCGGGGATTTCGTCGAGGACGAACCTTTCGAAGATGTCTATGATCCCGCGTCGGGCGGATATCAGGGCAGCGGCAAGCCGATCGAGGATCCGATCGATCCTTCCGAGTTGCCGGCGCCGAAAGAAGAAGCGCCGGCCTCGGCGGCGCCGCCTCCAGCGGACCCACAGTAAGTCGGGACATCTGTGCGCCACAAGTCGGCGCCTGCGCGTTCAGACCGGCGCCCGAGCAAGCTTCTCCGCAAGAAAGCCATCGACCGCCGCCCAGAATGCGGCGCGGTGTTCGTCGCTCTCCATCATGATCTCGTGCAGCGCGCCCTTGATCAGCACACGCTCGATCAGTGGGCTCTGCGTCGCCAGATACGCATGATCCTTCGAATCAACGAGTCGGTCATTTTCCGCGGAAACGATGAGGACGGGCGTCTTCAGCGCCGCGAATCGGCCCGGACGATGAAGGTCCGCCATTGCCTCGGTCGCCGCCTTGAGCCAGCCATAGGTTGGCTCGCGGATGATGGCGTTGGGCGCGGCTGCCTGAAGCTCGCGAAATCTGTCGTGCCGGCGGCGGTCAGAGGTGAGGATGTTCGCCTCAAACTGCAGGGAGTGCTCCTTCACGCCGGGTATGCACTGGCGCGACGCGCCGAGGGCGCAGGCGATCGAGGACGCGGCGCGCGCATAGGCGCGCTTCAAGGGACTGGCGAAAAGTTGCGTCATCGGCGCGCAAAGGACCGCTGCGCTGAAAGCGTCATAGCCGTCGGCAAGCAGCTGCAAGGCCGGCGCGCCGCCCATTGAGTGGGTCATCAGGACCAACGGCTGAGGGAATCGCTTCTTCGCCACCTCCTCGGTGAACAGACGAAGATCGGCGCGATAGGCGCCGAAATCCGTGATGTGGCCCTTGACGGATATCGGCAGCAGGCGCGCCGACAATCCCTGGCCGCGCCAGTCCATGGCCGCGACCGAAAAACCGCGCGCCATGAGTTCGCCGATAACCTCGAAATATTTTTCGATGAATTCCGAGCGGCCGGCCATGAGCACGACGCCGCCCCGCGCGTTCTCCGTCTCAAACACGGCGGCGCGCAGTTTCGCTCCGTCCGCAGCGGCGAAGTCGATCGCTTCACCGCCGGGGGGCGCGGGATTGCCGGGTATGCGGATGAAATCAGCCATGCGGGGCGCCGAGCCTCAACCGCGCCATGACGCTGATGTCGCCGGCGATGTTCAGCCTGCCCGACACGAATGAGCCCGAAAGAATCCGCTCCTCTTCGAGAATACGCATCACGGTATCGCGGGCGGCGACCCAGGTGCACAATCCAAGGCCGTCAGGCGGCATATGGGCCGGCGGCGAGGCGTCGATCTTCGGCGGCCGCACGCGGCCATCGATCCAGAAGGGAGCCCCGCCCTCCGGCTCTATGCGCAGGACCCCGGCGAAAGGCTCGACGAAGACAGCCGCCGCGGCGCGCAGCAATTCCGTGTCAGCCGTCATTCGAGGAGCGCGCCATCAGCGCCAAGCGGCTTGCGGAACTTCAAGGTCATTCGGTCGCTCTCGCCGATCGCAATGTATTTCGCTCTGTCGAAAGCAGGATCCTCGACGCCTCGAACCGTCGAAGTCCGGCTCGTCGGCGGCAGGGTCCACACGCCGAATGGGTGGTCTCTCGTGTCCCTCGGATTGGCGTTGATCTCCGAAGCCGCTTCGAACTCGAAGCCGGCGGCGCGCGCAAGCGCTTTGACCGTGTCCTCGCGCACATATCCGGTCGCCGTCTCCGATTCGGGCGAGGCGTCTGGAGCGGCGCGATGCTCGACGACGCCAAGGACGCCGCCGGGCTTCAGCGCATCATAGAATGCCTTGAAATTCGCCTGCGCCGTCCCGGCCGCCAGCCAGTTGTGCACATTGCGAAAGGTCAAGATGAGGTCGGCACTGCCGTCGTCCGCGATTTTGGCGTCGGGACCAAGAACAGTCATGACGACCGCGCCGTAAAGCTCGGCATCGCTCTCGACTTTCGTCCTGAACGCGGCGACCGCCTCCCGGGCCCGCTCGCCCGATCGGGGATCAAGCCCGGCCGCGACATAGACGCCGCCGCCCCGCTTCAGGACAGGCGCAACAATATTCGTGTACCACCCGCCGCCTGGCCACACCTCGACCACTGTCATGTCCGGCTTGAGCCCGAAGAACATGAGGGTCTCCTTCGGGTGCCTATACCGGTCGCGGGCCCGCTCCTCCGGCGACCGGTGTTCGCCGGCGATCGCGTCGTCCAGAAGGACTTCCACGGGCGGCGCAGGCGCCGGTTCCGCCCCCCGGTCGGATTTCGGCGAACAGGCCGCACCAGCCGCAGCGACCAGCAACAATTTGAGGAGGCGCATCACGCTATCCCTCGCTTTCATCACCCCTTAAGGCGCTTTCGGCGCGCTGGAAACGTCGGATGGCGGTCGATGGGGCGTCTTGAAACGTGATCCCCAGCGCCTATGTCCGCCTCGTCGGAGGCCTTTGGGCTCCGACCCCGCGCCACATTCGGGCGGGTTCAGCAACCTTGCTTCTTGAGGAGAAGGCAGCATGCGCAGTTATGATCTCACCCCCCTTTACCGTTCCACCGTCGGCTTTGACCGGGTGTTCGACCTCCTGGACACTTTGGGAAAGACTGAGGCCGGCGGCTATCCGCCCTATAACATCGAGCGGGTGTCGGAGAACGATTACCAGATCACCCTCGCCGTGGCGGGATTCGCCGAGTCTGACCTCGATATCGAAGTTCGCGAGCAGACCTTGACGGTGACGGGCCGCCGCCCGGATGGGGATGAAAACCGCACCTTCCTGCACCAGGGCATTGCCGGCCGATCCTTCGAGCGCCGCTTCCAGCTGGCCGAACATGTCCGCGTAGATGGCGCCCGATTGGTTAACGGGCTTCTCCATATCGACCTCAAGCGGGAAATTCCTGAAGCCATGAAGCCTCGCAAGATCGCCATTAACGGCGACGATGCAGCGAACGTGAAGGTGCTGCGCGGCGAAAAGGCCGCCTAGGACCTGCTGAGGGCGAGCCCGTCACTCGCCTTTGAATTGCAAGGCGTCCCCGTCGGCTCCTCCGGCCCGGGGACGCTCTTTATTGTGGCGCCCGGGCCTGATAGCCTTGCGCGGTTGCGTCGGAACAGGAGCGCGGGGATGCGTTGGGTGTTGGGGATGGCGGCGGCAGTCGCGCTCGTCGCCTGCGAGACAAATTCCGGTTATGGACCGCCGCGCGGCACCGAGCAGTCGATTACGATCCCGTACGATCCCTACAATTACAATCCGGATGAACTGTTTCAGCAGGCTGACGCGCACTGCCGCGCCTATGGGCGACGGGCCGTTTATGTCGATGAGACCATCGATCCGAATTCGGTGCGCTGGCGCTACCGCCATTACGACTGCGTCTGACCGCAATCAGGCCGATAGCAGAGCTTTCGCTTTCTCATAGATCTCCGCATTCGCGGCGAGGATCGAGCCTTCATATGCCGGCTTCTGTCCGCCGTTGATCTCGCTCACCATTCCGCCCGCCTCGCGCACAATGACGATGCCGGCCGTCACGTCCCAGGCGCCGAGGCCGCGCTCCCAATAGGCGTCGAAGCGCCCCGCGGCGACGAAGGCGAGATCAAGCGACGCCGCCCCGAATCGCCTGACGCCCGCCGTCGCCTCGAGCACGCGCTCCGTCTCTTTCAGCGACTGCGTGCGCCCCGGCCGGCCCTTGAACGGAAACCCCGTGGCGAAGAGCGCGCTTTCGAGGTCGCCGCGCGACGATACGCGCAAACGCCGGTCGTTGAGGAACGCGCCTTCGCCCTTCTCGGCCCAGTAGAGTTCATCCGTAGCCGGATTGTATATGACGCCGGCATAGGGCTGCCTGTCACGCTCCAGGCCGATTGAGACGGCGAACTGGGGCAGGCCGTGCATGAAGTTCGACGTGCCGTCCAACGGATCGACGACCCAGCGGTTGGAGTTGTCGGCCCCCTCGATCTCGCCCCGCTCTTCCATGAGGAAGCCGTATTTTGGTCGGCCCTTTGACAGTTCCTCGAAAATCGTCTGCTCCGCCCTCACATCCGCAGCCGTGACGAAGTCTGCGGCCCCCTTCTTGGAGATCGCCAGCGCCTCGACTTCGCCGAAATCCCGCCTGAGGCCCCTGGCGGCCTTGCGGGCGGCGTTGATCATGATTGTCATGACTGCGGAGGCGTGAGGCATGCGGACTTCTTAGAAAACGGCCCGGCACCATAGCCGCGGCGGATTGCGGCGCAAGCCTCGACAGACGTGTTGCGCGCGCCCCGATTCGCCTATGCAGGTCCAAACTGCCGAGACAGGAAGCTGCTGCGGTCATGACAGGCGGAGAGCCGACTGCCGATTTGACAAGAAGGGTCGCGGCCGGCGCTGCCTGGATCGTCGCTGCGCGGGTCGTGATGCGCTCGCTCGGCTTCGTCAATACGATCGTCCTCGCGCGACTGCTCGCGCCCGCCGATTTCGGCGTGGTGGCGATCGCCACCGCAGCGATGCAGCTCCTCAACGGCTTCACTGATTTCGGCGTCAGCCAGGCGGTGATCAAGTTCAGGTCCACGGGCCGCGATGCGCTCGATCCCCTGTTCACCTTGTCGGCGCTGCGCGGCGTTCTCATTGCCGCGTTCCTGGTCGGCGTCGCGCCGCTGGCCGCACAATTCTATGGCGATCCGCGCGTCTTCTGGGTGTTCGCGGGCATCGCCCTTTACCCGCTGATCACCGGCTTTCTCAATCCGGCGTTCTACGAGTTTGAACGCGATCTGGAGCTGTCGAAAGAGTTCATCTCGAACTCGATCAACAAGCTCATCTCCGTCGCCGTCTCGATCGCAATCGCCGTCATCTTCCGCAATTACTGGGCGATCATTCTCGGCCTGGCCGCGGGAGGCCTCGTCCAGCTTGTTCTCTCCTACTCGCTTCGACCCTATGCGCCCCGCTTCACGCTGAAGGGCGCAAAGGATGTATTGAGCTTTTCGGGCTGGCTTTTCGGCGTCAGCGTCGTCACCGCGCTCAACAACAAGCTCGACATGTTCATCGTGGCCCGGGCCGTGACGCCGGCGGAGACGGGGCTTTACTCAGTCGGCGGCCAATTCGCCGAACTTCCCACGAGCGAGATCGCTGCGCCGATCGCACGCGCCGTCTATCCGGGTCTTTCGGCGCTGCAGGGAGAGCCGGCCCGCGTCGCCTCGGCCTATCTCAAGGGCGTCGAGGCGCTGGCCTTCGCGAGCCTTCCCGCCGCTTTCGGCCTCACTTTCGTGGCGCGCGACGCGGTGCCTCTGCTGCTCGGCGAACAATGGCGCGGCGCGATCCCGGTCGTGCAATTCGCAGGTCCGGTGCTCGGCTTTCAGTGCATGTTCATCGCGACCTACTACTACGCGCTGGCGCTGGGCCGCGCGCGCCTCATCTTCTTTCGTGAGGTCCTCTATTTCGCATTGCGGCTTCCGCCTTTCGCCTGGGCGGTCTTCACCTACGGGTTGATGGGCGCGGTGGCGGCCGGGGCGGTTCTCGGCTTTATCCGCGTCGGGCTCAATCTCGCGGTCTATCATCAGGCGAGCGGCCGGCCCTTCTGGGAGCCTCTCTGGAAGGCGCATCGATCCATCTGCGCCGTCGCCGCCATGAGCGCCTATTTCCTGCTCGCACGGCTCCACTTCGATCTTCCCGCGAGCGAGCCATTGCTCCGACTCGTTCTCGACATCGGCGCCGGCGCCGCCGTCTACGGCGCCGCGCTCTTCGGCCTGTGGCGCGCGGAAGGCGCGCCCGCCGGCGTCGAAAGCATGGCGGTTGCGGCGGCCCGGCGCCTCCTTCGCAAGCCGGCCGCCTGATCTGCCGTCAGGGGTTGCGAGAGACCGCTCCATAATGCGAGGAAAATAGCTGCGACACGGAGGCTCTTTCATGGCGGACGCGGTACTCGATCCGGTCAAAGTCTTCGCGGCGATGGCCCGCCAGATCGCCGAAGACCCGATGTTCGCGGTCGGCGAAACGACCATCCGCGGGAACAGCTATCGCGTTTTCAAGAATGCGCCGCCAAGCCTCGTTGGAATCTTCAAGTTCGGCGAGACCCATGGCGACAAGGATTTCCTCATCTTCGAGGACGAGCGCCTTAGTTTCAGGGAAGCCTTCGCCCGCTCCTGGCGTCTCGCCCACGCGCTTCGCAATCGCTTCGGCGTGAAGAAGGGCGACCGTGTCGCCATCGCCATGCGCAATTACCCGGAATGGTGCCTCGCCTATATGGCGATCATTTCGCTCGGCGCCGTCGCCGTGCCGTTGAACGCCTGGTGGAAATCCGAGGAACTCCACTTCGGCCTGAAAGACAGCGGCGCAAGGCTCGTCTTCGCCGACGGGCGGCGCCTCGATTACATGCTTCCCTACAAGTCCGAGCTCGGGCTCACCTTCATCCTCGCGCGCGACAAGGCCGAGGGCGCCGACATCAGTTTCGAGGACCTTCTCGCTTCATCGTCGGACACGAAGACGCCGGAGGTCGCCATCGATCCTGAAGATGATTTCTCGATCGTCTATACGTCCGGTTCGACGGGGAATCCCAAGGGCGTCATCCTCACCCATCGCGGCGTCGTGACCACGCTTTTATCCTGGGCCTTTGTCGCCGCGGCGATCAAGGAAGCGCGCGGCGGCGTCAGCCTCTTTGGCGACAATCCGGGCATCCTGCTCGCCGTGCCGCTCTTCCATGTCACCGGCTCGCATTCGCTGTTCCTGATGTCGATGATCATCGGCAGGCGTGTCTGCATCATGTACAAATGGGATGCGCGCCACGCCATCGAGTTGATCAACAGGCATCAGCTCACGAATTTTGTCGGCGTGCCGAGCCAGTCCTACGAACTGATCGAAGCGGCGGGCGACACCCAAATGCCGTCCCTTGTCGATCTCGGCTCGGGCGGGGCGAAACGGCCGCCTGAGCATGTGAGGAAGCTCCGGGAGAAGTTTCCGAACGTCTATCCCGCCTCGGGCTACGGTCTCTCGGAGACCAATGCGCTCG
>CAYTVQ010000005.1:0-23365 GCA_964441615.1 uncultured Caulobacterales bacterium
GGCTGAAATCGAAACGGCGATCTCCGAGTTTGTCGCCGCCGCTGTCGCGACCCGCGATCTTGGCTTTGACTGTGTCGAATTTCATGGCGCGCACTCCTATCTCATCGACAGTTTCTTCTGGGACCAGACCAACACGCGCGAAGACAAATGGGGCGGCGACTGGTCGGGCCGGACGCGGTTCGCCTGCGAGATCCTGCGTCGCACCCGCAAGCTCGTCGGACCGGACTTCCCGATCATCATCCGCCTCTCGCAGTGGAAGCAGCAGGACTTCACGACCAAGGCCGCGCCGACGCCGCAGGAATTGGAGAAATGGCTGACGCCGCTTGCTGAAGCGGGCGTGGACATCTTCCATCTGTCGCAGCGCCGGTTCTGGGAGCCGGAATTCCCGGGCTCTGACCTAAATTTCGCCGGCTGGGCCAAGAAGATCACGGGAAAGCCCGCGATCTCAGTGGGCTCAGTTGGGCTCTCGGGCGAGTTCACGGCGCTCTACAGCGGCGAGGTCTCCAAGCCCGCGAGCCTCGATGCGCTGGTCGATCGCATGGAGCGCGGAGAGTTCGATCTTATCGCTGTCGGCCGCGCGCTGCTGAACGACCCAGAGTGGGCGCGCAAGGTGAAGGAGGGGCGCGTCAGCGAGCTCGTGGATTTCAGCAAGGATGCGCTGGCCACCTTGTACTGAACGGTGGCGCGTAATCCTTTCCGCAGTGAACCAATGCGGCGGCCGCGCCGTATTACGACGAAGCAGGCGAACGGCCAGCTTCGGATACTCTGAAAGGGCCGGACATGCTCGTCATTCATCATCTCCAGAATTCGCGCTCGCAGCGGGTGTTATGGCTCCTCGAAGAGCTCGGGATTCCCTACGAGGTCAAACGCTATGAACGCGACAAGACGACGAATCTCGCGCCGCCCGATCTTTTGAGAGTCCATCCGCTCGGGAAATCGCCGGTGATTGATGACGGCGGACGCGTCATTGCCGAGACTGGCGCCATCGTGGAGCATGTGATCGACGCCTACGGGGCCGGGCGGCTGGCCCCGAAGCGTGGGTCGCTGGACTATGACCGCTACAGGTACTGGATGCACGCTGCCGAAGGCTCATACATGCCGCCGCTCGTGATGACGCTTCTGCTTACACGGATGGAGACGGCGCCGATGCCGTTTTTCGCCAGGCCGATTGCGAAGCGCCTCGTTAAGGCCGTGCGCGGCGGCTATCTCGACCAAACAACGCGTGTGCTCTTTGACCATCTGGAGGCCGAACTGGAGAAGTCGCCCTATCTTGCGGGCGCGGAGCTCACGGGCGCCGATATCATGATGAGCTTTCCTGTCGAAGCGGCGTTGACGCGCATCGAAAACGCCAAAGACAGGAAAAGCCTCGCGGAGTATGTGAAGCGGCTGCATGCGAGGCCAGCCTACGGGCGGGCGCTCGAACGAGGCGGGCCTTACGCCTACGCGTGACAGGACGCGGCGTGCCCCGCGAGGGCCCCGCCTGCGCCAGACCAGCTGACGCGATTACTTCTTGATGTTGGGCGCCGGGTCGGAAGCGTCGCCCGACTTTGCGGACGCAGATCCCTCGGGCGCCGCATTCGGAGACGGAGCCGGCTTTGCCGCCGTCGCCGACACCTGGGTCGCTGGCGTTGCCGCCGGCTTTGCGGCGGCAGGGGTTTCCGCTTTCTTGGGCTCCACGACGATAGTCGAGGCGCTGGTCGGCGGCGTCGCTCCCTTGCCCTCGGCCACTGGCTTCTTCGGAGCGCTCTCTTCCTTCTTCGGTTCGTCGTTCGGCGTCGATGGCGTTTTCGCCTTCGGCTTTGCGAGCGGCGTTGGCGTCGATTTCGGCGCATCGAAATCCGGCGTCACCGCGCCTTGCGCATAATCCTGCCAGAAAGCAGGCTGCGTCATCAGCTGGCGGAAATAGGCGACGTTCTGATCTGCGACCTGTGGCGGAAGGTCCGAACGCGCAAGGCGTTCGGCTTCGCGCATGTCGCCCTTGATGGCGAGCACAAGAGCGAGATTCTGGCGAACACGCGCGTCGGCCCGGCGGTTGGCGGTAGCGGCGCGAAGCGTGCGGATGGCGGAGTCGAGATCGCCATCCAGGGCGAAAGACAGACCCTTGTTATTCAGAACGGTGACGTTTTCGGGCGAGAGCTGCAGCGCCTGATCATATTTGGCGCGGGCGAGCTTGTGCTCCTCGATCTGGTCAAGCGCCACGCCGTAGGCGGAGAGCGCACGCCAGTCGTCGCGCTTCCGATCCGCTGCAATTTCCAGGTGACGGACCGCCTCGAAAGCCCGGCCTTCCTCGACGAGCGTCTTGCCATATTCGAGGCTCACCTCAACGCTGTTTGGGAATCGTGATGAGGCCTTCTGCATGACGCTTGTGGCTTCTTTGGTCGAGCCGATCTTGCGCAGCGCCGATGAGTAGCTGACCGCAGTCTCCGCTGTCGGCGTCCGGTTATAGGCCGTGCCCCAATACGCCGCAGCCGCAATCGGGTCCATTCCCGATGGATCAGCGGCTGGCGATGTCGAAACCCCGACCGCGTCCTTGTAATCCGCGTTCTTGCCGTAGCCGACAATGTCGCCCTTGTCGCCGCCGCCCGTCGCACAGGCGGCAAGCAGGATGGCGAAAAGGCTTGCGCCGGCGTATTGGGTGATCGAGCGATGGACGGCCATTTGTCTTCCTCGAGGCTGATGATTTTCGGCGTCGGATCATTGCCGAAGGTCTTCAACAAAGGCTTAACCGTCCGGGCGTCGCGCGGAACAGGCAGTTAACGGTTGATTGATGGCAGGAGATCTTCTCAGACCATTCGATGTAGACGCCGCTCAGGCGGCGAAGCCAGTCTTCGCCGTGCGCGAGAAGAGCGAGAAGGCGATCGGCGCCTTGCCGCCGTCGCTGCAGGCGCTGGCGAAAACCAACAATTTCTGCGGCGAAGCAGGCGTCATTCTCGCCAATGATGACGGCGTGCTTCTGGGCGTCGGCGATGAATCCGATCCCTTTATTGCAGCCGTCATTGCGGAGAAGGGGACGGAAGGCGACTACTTTCTGCGCGGGGAGCTCAGCGCCGGCGCCGCCGAGAAAGCTGCATTCGGCTTTCTCCTCGGCGCCTACCGATTTGACCGCTACAAAAAACAAAAGCACGCGAAGGCGCGACTGATCGCGCCGCAGGGCGTCGATGTCGAGCGCGTGCGCCGCCTTGCCTCGGCGACGGCTGTGACGCGCGACCTCGTCAATACGCCGGCGGGCGACATGACGCCGTCGGCTCTCGAGGATGCTGCTCGCTCTCTTGCAAAGGCCCACGATGCGCAAGTCACGAGCGTGATCGGAGATGAGCTTCTGAGGCGCAATTTTCCGATGATCCACGCCGTCGGGCGCGCAGCGGCGGCCGCGCCAAGGCTGATCGAACTCGTTCATGGCGAGGCTGATGCGCCCAAGGTGACGGTCATAGGAAAGGGCGTCTGCTTTGATTCAGGCGGGCTCGACATCAAGAATGCCGACGGCATGCGCATCATGAAAAAGGACATGGGCGGCGCGGCAACCGCGCTTGGCCTTGCCGAAATTGTGATGGGCGAGAAGCTGCGCGTTCGTCTGCGCGTGCTCATTCCGGCGGTCGAGAACGCAATTTCGGGAAATGCCTTTCGGCCTGGCGACATCTTGCCGACTCGCAAGGGGCTCACTGTCGAGATCGCCAACACCGATGCTGAAGGACGGCTCATTCTGGCCGATGCGCTCGCGCTTGGCGCCGAAGACTCCCCGCAAATGCTCATCACTCTGGCAACGCTTACGGGCGCCGCCCGCACTGCTCTCGGGCCGGATCTTGCGCCCTTCTACTGCACCGACGAGGCCCTCTCGGCCGACATCGCCAAAGCCGCAGAGGCGACGTCGGATCCCGTCTGGCGCATGCCGCTTTGGTCAGGTTACGAACATATGCTGACCTCGCCGGTTGCGGACCTGAATAACAGCCCTGCGGGGCCCTTCGCGGGGTCCATTACTGCGGCGCTTTTCCTGAAGCGCTTCGCGCCGCCGCAAATACCTTATGCGCATTTCGACATATACGCGTGGCGCAGCCGGGCGCTGCCGGGCCGGCCCATAGGCGGCGAAGCGCAGGCGATCCGGGCGCTATTTGAAATGCTGCGCCGCCGGTATGGCGAGTAGGACGCGCCCCGGACCGCCAGCGGCCGGATCAAAGACTCCGGGAGAGCCAGAGGCTTTGCGCCTGATTTCCGAATCAAGGCGCGAAGGCTCGCGTCGCATGCCGCCGTCGCGACGATCCGGCCGGTAATCTGGCCGCCAACGACCGACTTTGGACCGGCCCCCTTTCCAAGCGCCGCGAACAGTTGCAGCGTCCGCGATTCGTAGGGCAGCGCAGCGGTTTGGACATATGGCGATCGATACGCTCAATCCGTGGCGGGACATCATGGCGGACGCCGTCCGCTCTGACGGGCCGGACCTCTCCATGCGTCAGTGGGCGATCCTTCTGACGGTCTATCTCAATCCAGGGCCGCATACGGTGCGAGCCCTTGCGCGCGACCTGCAGATTCCCAAACCGGCAATCAGCCGCGCGCTCGACGCGCTCTCTATCCTCAAATACATCCGCCGCGTCCGCGACGAGCGCGACAAGCGCATCGTGCACGTTCAGAAGACATCGGAGGGCGCAATCTATCTCGATGCGTTCGCGCGAATCGTCGGCGACCGTCTGGAGGAGCCCGCTCTCGGCGCCCTCTACGGCTGAGGCTCCTCCGGGCGCAGGGCTTTCGGCAAGGCGCCCAGCTTAACACCTGCGACCTTCGCCGTCCCCTGTTCAAAGGACAGCGGAGCCGAGATCTTGCCGCCGCCGGCGATCGCGGCCAGCGTGAGCGCGGCGGCCGCCTTGGCGGCGTCGTCTGGCGAGACGAGACCAAGCGCCCTAAGCGCGTCAACAATCGGCGCAGGATTTGCAATCTCGGCGTTGAGCGCGCCGGCTGGATAGCCTTCAGAGTCGAGAACCAGGCGGCCGGCGAATGCCGCATATGCGCCGCCTGACTCGATGCTTGCGCGCTGGACATCGAGGCGGCCGCCGGCGTCACGCCAATCTCGAAGCGATTTTGCGCCAGGCGCTCCGTCAATGGCAAAGGCGAGTTGCGCTGCGTCGATCCTCGTCGGCGGGCCAGCACCCGTCACTTCAACGCCGCGCGCATCGACTCCAAAGAAGATGCGCTGCGCGCTGACTGTGTTCGGGGCCGCAGAGAGCAGAAAGGATCGCGCTGAAACGACGCCCTTGCCGCCGAGGTCTTCTATCCTCGCCGGACCGGACTGAACGTCGAGGAGCCAGCCACGGTCTTTGTCGCGGGCGATGCTGGCGCGTCCGTCCGGCGCATCGATGCGCCAGCGCCTTCGAGCGATCTCAATGACGTGGGGCTTACGAATGGATATGATGATCCGATCGCCGCTGAATGGCGAAGCGTCGATATAGAGGGACGGCGCCGACCACGCCCAATCGTCGCCCGATATCGCGACCTCCTCGACAACGCCGCGCAAAAGGAATGGGAAGCCGTCCGCGCGCAAGCGCCTGAACGAAACCTCCCCGCCATCCTCGCGCATATGGTCCGCCCAGGCTGCAACCGCCTTGCGCATCTCCGCGGCGCCCCTGGTCCATAAGACGGCGTAAGCGGCGAAGACGGCCAGCGCGAGCGCTCCGGGAAGAAAAATCCATAGGTTCGGGCGTGAGGTCATGCCGCCCCACTTTCAGCGCTGGCCGGCGCTGCCGAGATGCGATCAAGGCCCATGACGGCGCGCGGACCAAGCGCCGCCTCCAGCCGAGCCTGAAACGCCTTGCGGTCAAGACCCGCCTCGATCGGCGGAAGAATCGTCAGTGTAATGACGCCCGGCGTCTTGAGGCTGAAAAGGCCGCCCGGGTGGCGCCAGTAGCGTCCCGAATCGTGCAGCGCCGGCGTTACTGCGACCGAGGCCGCCTTGTAAATGGCGGCGACTCCGGGCTGGAGCGGCAGCTTCTCGCCGAGCCTGGCGCGCGTTCCCTCCGGGAAAACAATGATCTGGCAGCCTTCGGCGAGGCGCGCCGCAGCCGTCGCCGATAGGTCCCGGATAGCTCGCGGCCCAGCTTCGCGATCGACGGGAATGGATTTCGCGAGCCGTCCCCACCATCCGTATACGGGAACCTTGAGAAGCTCCCGCTTGAAGACCATGGATGGTTTGTGCGCCAGCGCGAAGAACGCGATCGTTTCCCACATCGACTGATGATTGGGCGCGATTAACGCGGCGCCTTCGGGCAGCTTGCCCTTAACGACATAGCGCAGGCCGCAAATGGCGGCGAGGCCGAAAAGAGCGCAATGCGCCCAGACCCGTGTGACGACTCTCGCGCCTCTGGCGCCGAACGGGAGCGTCAGCGCGCCGAGCCCGCCGACGACAAGTGTCGCCAGCGTGAGATAGATGCCGAACATAATCGTCCGTATACGGCTCATTCGGCGCAGTTCAGGCCGGCGCCCAGGACTTCACAACCGCCGCCAGAAATTTCGAATACTCGATCGCGAGTTGTCTTGCGGCGTTCTGGTCTGAAGGCAGGCCGTTGTCGCGAAGGTAGCCCGAATCGACCCGGTAGGCGGTGACCAAGACGTCAGGGAGCTCGCCGCGGGTCTCAAGCAGCGCGCGCGGCATGTGATAGTCAGAGGTGACGAGGATAAGGCTGCTGAAGTCATGCGATTTCGCCCAGTCGCGAACCTCCCGGGCGTTGCCCACCGTCGTCTGCGCTTCCCAGCCAAGATCGACGCAGCAATCGAAACTCGAAGGCTCGCCCGGCCACAGACGCGCCAGCTCCTCGCGCGTGATCCCGGGATTGACGCCGGAAATGAGGAGGCGCCGGCCCGCGCCCTCGCCGAGAAGGTTCATGGCGGCGCCGAGCCGCGAGCCTCCCTGGCCGGTGAACACGACAACGGCGTCGGCTTTGACTTCAGCCGGCGCCGTCGGCGCGTGCGCCATATCGCGCAGGAAAAACCAGAAACCGATCGCCCATGCAAGGGCGAGCGCCAGAAGAATCTGCAGGATTCTACCCACGTCGGCTCCCACTCCCCCGACAGCAACGATAGCCGGAAACCGGAAGATTGGTCAAAGCGGCCATCACAGTTCCCTCGACAGGGCTCTTAGGACGGTAAGGCGAGCGGTCAGGGCGGTTACAAGGCAAAGCGCGACGGGCGCCGTCAGCAGTATGGCGAGCGCGCCCGGCCCGAGACGAAGTTCGGGCAGCAGATAGGCCGCGCCGTCGGCCGCACGGAAGCCGAAAAGCGCCAGCGCCGCCGCCAGCACGGCGATCAGGAGCCCAATGAGGGAGCCCCGCAAAGCGAGAATGAGAAAGCGGCGCTGCACCTCATTGGCGATAAAGTCGTCAGTGGCGCCGATAACATGGAGTATCGATACGACCTCGCTGTTGGCGGCGAGCCCCGCTCGCGCGGCAAAAGCCGCGATCGCCGCGGCCGCCACCATGATCAGCGCAAAGACGGCGGTCGCCAGCGTTTGGCCCGAGCGCGCCGCGGCGCTGACACGTTCGCGCCAGCGTTGATGATCATCCACCACGGCCCCAGGCGCGACGGCTTTCACGCGCGCCTCGAACGCGGCGAGATTGTCGCGCAGTTCGTCGCTCACCTCAGCTTCAATCAGGGCGGGCACATTCAGATAGACGCCGACATTTCCCTTGCCGAGCCACGGCTCGAGGAGGCGCTCAGCCTCCTGGCGTGTCAGCAGCCGCGACTCGATGACGCCATTCGTAGCCTGAACGATCCTCATCGCGGCGGCCGCCCCCGCTTCGATCTCAGCGGCGTCGGCGCCCTTGATCTGTATCGTGATCCCGCGTTCGAGCTGGCCGGACCATTCGCGTGATGCGGCAAATACCAGCAGGAGACCTGCAAGCGCGAGCGCTGCAAGAAACGACATGACCGAAATAGCGGCGGTGAGCGGCGCGCTGCCGGCGCCGGCCTCCGGGAGAAGAGGCTCGGCCCGAAATCGCGCCAGCAGGCTCTGCTCCTTAAGGGGCCCCCGGAGCCCTTCCTTCTCGTCGGGAGCGGAAAAGCGCTTGGCGATGACGCGGGCGCTCATGACCGGCGCTCCCTTTTGGCGGCGGGCTTCGTGGCGTCGGCGAGCCGCCCGCCTTTGAGGCGCAGCATCGGCTTTCCGAGCGCCTCAATCAGCGCGATGTCGTGCGTTGCGACAATGACGGCCGCGCCGAGTTTGTTAAGCTCAATGAATAGCTTCATGATTTTTTCGCCCATCGCGGGATCGACATTGCCTGTCGGCTCGTCTGCGAGGATGAGGTCGGGCTTGGCGACCAGAGCCCGGGCCAGGGCCACGCGCTGCTTCTCGCCGCCCGATAGAGTCGGCGGCCGGGCGTCGAAACGGTCGGCGAGGCCAACCCAGTTTAAGAGTTCCCTTACGTCTTCCCGATATTGGCTTTGGTTAACGCCGGCGACTTTCATCGGCAGGGCGACGTTTTCATAGGCGGTCAGGTGGTCGAGGAGACGGAATTCCTGAAAGACGACGCCGATGCGGCGGCGGAGGGCGGGGAGCGCCTTTCGGGGGGCGGCCGTCACATCTTCGCCGAACAGAACGACCCTGCCGCTGGTCGGGCGAAGCGCAAGGTACAAGAGCTTCAGGAGCGAGGTCTTGCCCGCGCCGGAAGGCCCGGTGAGAAACACGAACTCCCCTTCGCTCAGATTGAAGTCGAGCGCGCTAAGGATTTCGCGTCCCTCGTCATAGGCCAGCGAAACCTTTTCGAATTTCGCGATCAATCGATGACCTCCCCGGCTCGATTCGCCATGCGCGCTGATGCAAACGCTGATTCTCGCCGCTTATGATAATCACCTGTCCAAATTGCGCCACGCGCTATGACGTAGAGGAAGCCCGGTTCGAGCCCAATGGGCGCTCGGTGCGCTGCGCCAGCTGCGGCGACAGCTGGTTCGTCCCGCCCCCTTCTCCGGTCGAGGATCTCATGACGGCGCGGCGGGTCGAAACGCACGCGGCTGAACGCGGCCCGGAGCCGGGCTGGCGCGCTGATGCGAGGCCCTCTGACGAGCCGGCCTCTCCCAAGGCCTGGCGTCGAAATGATTCCGACTCGCGTCGGCGCGAGGCGAGACTGCGCGAAAACGAGGTCGAAGACGATCCCCTGTTCTCGCCCGGCGACAAAGAAGAGCGGGGTTTCAGGGGCGCGCGAGAGCCTAGTCACCCGCCATTCAGCGAGGGCGGCCTTCGCTTCGTGGACCAGGGCAGAAAGTCCGAGGCATCGATCGTTGACGCCGACTTCGAGGATATCGACGGCGACGATCCGGAAGGCGGCCGCGATTACGCCAGGCGCGTTCGCGCCGAGCGGCGGCGCGCCACCGCATTGGCGAAGATTGACGACCTCGATCCGGTCGCCGAGCGCGTCTTCAACGACGAATTTTTCGCCGCCCTCCGCGTGCAGCCCAAGGAGCTTGAAAAGGCGATCCGAAAGGCCCGTCGCAAGGCCGAGGCGCGCGAGAAGAACCGCATGACGCCGCTGCGCGCGCTGGGCTGGTCCGCATGGGCCGGCATGATCGCCGCCGCCGGGTTCGTCGTCTTCAGCTATCGCGAAGATATTGTCGCCCGCTTCCCGAGCGCGGCCGGCGCCTATGCCGTCATCGGGATCGACGCCGCGCCGAAGGGCATCAGGATCGAGCGCGTCAATCATCGCCTCGCTATGTCGACCAGCGGCCCGACCATTGAGATCACGGGCATGCTCCGCAATGAGAGCGATAGAACCCTCGATGCGCCGCTGCTTCAGGCCGAGGCGCTGGGGTCGAAGGGCGAGTTGCTCTCCCGTTGGACGTTTGCAGTCGAAGTCGGGCAAATCCTTGATGGCGCGACAGCCGAGTTCACCACTCGTGCGCCGGCGCCGGAAGGGGTCGCTGAGGTGGCGCTTTCGCTCGCCCCTGGGGCGAACGGGTCTCGCCAATCGAAGGGCGCAGCCCTTACTCCATGAGCGAAGGTCCGGCCGATTCCGCGGCTTTCGCCGGATTTCCACACTGATTCCCGCCGGTCCCCATTCGCCTGATGGGCGAGCGCCGCCGCGATCAAGTACACGGGGCGCATCCGCCTCGATTGAGGCCTGACGCGCCGCCGGCCGGTCCGTGTTCATGACGGCAGTTCGCAGCGCTGGCCCAGCGCCGCCGCGCGAGCCGCCTGGCGCGTTCAGGATTGGTATGGATGCCTTGTGCATCGACGCTTCAACTCCGAGCTTCGCTCCAATCATAGGGCTTGCGCAAAGGTGTGGGATAACTTGGATATGTTTCCCCTGGCGCGCGAAAAGATTCGCGTTTGAGGCGAACGGGAACGGTGGCATTTCCCTCAAAGCCGAAAACAGGAGCGAGCATTTGCGCATTCTCCATGACGAAGGGGCGATCGCAGCGCGCGTCGATGCGCTCGCCGACGAGATCAGGCGTGATTTCCCCGACGACTTCCTGATGGCCCCGGTGCTCACCGGCGCCTTCATCTTCGCGGCTGATCTCGCCCGCGCCCTGATGCGCCGCGGCGCCAATCCTCTGATCGATTTCGTGCAGCTTTCAAGCTATGGCGGCGCCCGCGCCTCGACCGGCGTCGTCCGGCTCCTGAAGGATTTCAGCGTCGAGCTTGCGGGAAGAGACGTCCTCGTCGTCGATGACGTTCTCGACACCGGACGGAGCCTGCATTTTGCGCGGAACATGGTTCTCGACCGCGGCGCCAGGTCGGCGAGAGTCTGCGTGCTGGTGCGCAAGGCGACAGGCCGCAGCGCCGATATAGATGCCGACTATGTAGGGTTCGAGGCCTCAGCCGATGACTTCATCGTGGGCTACGGCATGGATGACGACGGCAGAAGCCGCGCCCTGCCGTTCATCGGAGCGCTGTAGCGCCGGCGGGGGTCACGGCTTCAGGTGCAGCAGCAGGGCCATTCGTTCGATATAGGCGATCCACGCCTCGCGGCCCTTGTCGGTCAGGCGGCAGACCGTCAATGGCTTCCTGCCGACGAATTTCTTTTCGATATCGACATAGCCCGCCTCCTCAAGCTTTGAGATGTGCACGGAGAGATTGCCGTCTGTAGCGCCGCCCACTTTGGCCTTGAGTTCGTTGAATTCGGCCGCGCCGGCGCCTGAAAGATAGGCCATGATCGCCAGCCTGACGCGTCCGTGAATGACATCGTCAATTTCCCTGTAGTCATATTCGTCTTTTTCAGACATTCCGCGGCGCGCGCGCCCGCCTCATGAGGATCAGGCCTGGCAACACCGAAACGAGGAGAATCCCCGCGCTGGCTGCAACAAACTGCGCGGGTCGGCCGATCAGCGTGAGGGTTGCGATCATGACTAGAAACGAAAGAAGGCTGAACCGATTGAGCAACGTCGATCTTGCCGCGGCGCCGGAGGCCGCAAGAGCGACGCCATAGGCGCCGAAGCTCACAGGGAGGAATATCGAAAAGGCGGCGCCAAAAATCCGGCCCTCCGCCGGCGTCTCCGCTCCAAACATCCATGCCGGCGCCTGAAACAGCACGAGGAACAGCGTTGCCGCGAACAGACCAAGAAACAGCCCGATAGCGCGCCAAACCGCAGCAGACACCGAATTGCTGATGGCGTCAGCGCCGGGAAGGGCCTGCATGCGGCGCGCAGCATGGCGGGAGTAAAGATGGGCGCCGCCCATGCCGGCGAACCATGCGGCCGGGATCGACCAGGGCGTGATATCGAAGATCCCGACGACGACGGCCCAGTTAAAAAGCAGGCAGGCAAAGATCATCAGCCCCCAGACGACATGGAAGACGCCGCCGATGAGGGGCGCGTTGCGGCCTTCCTCGGCGAGGCTCCTCGCGATCGAGAGGTCTTCGGTCAGTCTTTGCTGCAGCTCGTTCATTTTGACTCCTTGGGCGGCCGCCGCCGGAGCGACGGCCGCGGGCGCTCAGTCAGTCTGCATAGATCATTTGCAGTTTTAGCTTCGCTCCTTTGTCGGTCACCGTGAATTTCACCGATTCGAAGCTTGGCGCGCCGCGCAATTCGCCGGCGTTCAGCATCGACCAGCCGTCGAGCGGCCGGCCGGACTCGTTCCGGTCGAAGACGCCGTCGCCGTCGACGTCGTGCCAGACAGAAATCGAGTAGTCGCCTGGAGCGACGCCGGGGAGGACGACGCTGACGGCGCCGACTCCCGGCTTCTGGACGATGGTCCCGGCGGTTCCCTCGTTCTGCAGAAACTGCGCCTCGGTCTGCAGGCTCACATAAAGCGGCCCGCTGGCGCTTCGGACGCCGCTTATGTCGACGACGACATCGGCGGCCGCGGCCGCGCCTGCCAGGCTGGCCAGCCCAAAGGCTGCCGCCACTGCAACGCTCAAGGGTCTCGGTCTCATTTCAAGGCTCCCATGTTTGACAGCGCCCATGCGCTCGCAGAGCACTTTGCAAAATAAAGTCATTTGTGTCAATGCAATTCGGTTGCGGGCCGCATGGGCGCTTCATGAAAGGCGCGGAGAAAGAGGATCGGCGGTCAGGCGGAAGGCTCAGGCGGTTTGGCCAAGGAGCCGCGCCTTGGCGCGTTCGGCTCCGATCAAGGGGAAAATGGCCGCCATTTCTGGGCCTGTCTCCGCGCCGGTGAGCGCAAGGCGCAGCGGGCGGAAAAGGGCTTTGCCCTTCGCCCCGGTCTCGCGCCCGACCGCCTGGGTAAAGGCGGCCCAGCTTTCGAGACCCAATACGCCCGCGGGAACGAGACTTGCGGCTTTGCTCGCGAAGGCGGCGTCCTCGATGACAGGCGCGATCGGACCCTCGATGACGGATTTCCACTTCGCCGCATCGGCGAGGCGGGTCACATTCCCGCGGACGGCGTTCCAAAGGCTTTCATCGACGCCGAGAGCTTCGAGCCGCGCGGAAAGATCCGTATACGGTGTTTCGTGGAGGATTTTGGCGTTGAGCGCGTCCAGCTCGGCGAGATCGAAGCGCGCCGGCGCGCGCGAGGCCTTGGTGAAATCGAACTCGCGCGCGAGCGCCGTCATGTCGCGCTCGGGCCGGATCGGCTCCGAGGTGCCGAGTTTGGCGAGGAAGCTCGCGATGGCGGCGGGCTCGATTCCGTCTTCGCGCATGGCTTCCACCGACAGCGAACCGGCGCGCTTGGACAGCTTGTCGCCGCCAGAGTCGGCGAGAAGCGAGAAATGCGCGAAATGCGGAAGCTTTCCATGTCCGCGCGCATCGATCACGGCCTGCATGATCTCGATCTGAGCCGCGGTATTGGTGTTGTGATCCTCGCCGCGGATGACGTGAGTCACTGCATAGTCAATGTCGTCGATGCAACTCGGAAGCGTGTAGAGATACATGCCGTCCTCGCGAATAAGGACGGGATCGGAGAGGTGCGCGGTGTCAAGTTCGCTCTCGCCGCGGATGAGGTCGCGCCAGACGACCGGCTTCTGCGATAACTTGAAGCGCCAGTGCGGCCGGCGACCCTCTTTCTTGAAGCCGGCGCGTTGCTCTTCCGTATACTGAAGGGCTGCTCGATCATAGACGGGCGGAAGCCCGCGCGCGCGCTGGACCCGCCGTTTGCGGTCAAGCTCCTCCTGGGTCTCGTAGGCGGCGTAAAGGAGTCCCCTCTCCCGCAACAGGTCGGCGACCCTGTCGTATTCGGCAAAGCGGTGGGACTGGTTGAAGGTCTCGTCCCAGTCGAGCTTGAGCCATTTGAGGTCGCGGCGGATCGCCTCCTCATTTTCGGCAAGGGAGCGCTCGCGGTCGGTGTCGTCGATCCTCAGGATGAACTTGCCGCCCGTCTTGCGTGCGAACAGCCAGTTCCACAATGCGGCGCGCACATTGCCGACATGGAGCTTGCCCGTAGGCGAGGGTGCGAATCTGACGACGACGGACATGCAGTTCCTGATTGGTCAAGAGTGGGCGCGGGGATACGCGCGGAGCCGCCGCGCGTCAAAGGGCTCTCGGGTGCGTCGTTCCGGCCGTCGCCCGTGCCTTTCGCCCTGCTTGGCGAATGGGGCGCGGGGTTCCGGTTTTCGCCTTGATTTCGCCTTGGCCCCGGCAGGCCGAATGTCTCACAACTGTATGATATGATTACATTTTATTCGATCGCCACGATCCGGTGATCGGCGCAACAGGGCCGTTGCTCCAGTCTCGCTATCTTGTCCTCATGACGCAGCGGGGAGCTTCTCAGCAGCGCCATAAGCGAGGGAGAGACGAAATGTTCGCCATGATGTTTGGAGCTGTCGCGACAATCACGATCACCGCCCTGATCGGCGTCCAGCGGCTGCAGCGCTGGTGAACGTCTCGGAAAGCCGCGCATTCCGAAGCATGTCGCCCTGCTTCGCGAGAGCCCGGCCGGGCCGGCCCCCCTGGGGAGAGGGGGCCGGCTTTTTCTTGCCCTTTTATGCGGTGGGGCCGCGCCTTTGGCACGCCTCGTCGCACGACGGCTTGCAGACCCTGTCGATGCGTCGATGATGACGCCAGGGGAGGGCCGCGTGAAACTGATCGGAATTGTCGTAAGTCTCGTCCTCGTCTTGGGCGCCCCGCGGGTCCTTGCGGCCATTGAAGCGCCCTGTTCGGATCCGGTCTTCCGGCAATTCGATTTCTGGCTCGGCGAGTGGGAGGTCTATGGCAGGAACGGTCAACTGGCCGGGACCAACTCGATCAGAAAAGAGGAATATGGCTGCCTGCTCGTCGAACGCTGGACGAACGCGGCGGGCCAGACGGGCCAGAGCTATAATTTCGTCGATCTCGCCACCGGGAAATGGCGGCAGGTCTGGGTGAGCGCCGGCGCAACCATCGATTATTCGGGCGGCCTCAATGAAAAGGGCGCGATGGCGCTCGAGGGAACCATCGGGTATGGCGCCGGTAAAGCCGGCAATGGCGCGAAGTTCCGCGGAACCTGGACGCCGAACGCCGACGGGACGGTCACGCAGCACTTCGAGCAGTATGACGAGGCCAAAGGCGCGTGGACCGATTGGTTCGTCGGAACCTACAGGCGCAAAGCGCCGTAGCGCATGACCGGCTCTATCTAATCAGCATACAGACCTTTTGGCGGTCTCGACGAATGGCCCGATTTGCGCGCTCGGCCGAATCGATTTCGCCCGCGAGGCGTGCCATGGTGCGGGCGTCATAGCCGCCGCGATTGATGGGCGCTTTCATGACGGACGGGCGCGGCGGCCAAACAGAAGGAGAGTCCGTCATGACATCGCGCCTGATCACGATCGTTCCCTTTTTCCTGCTGATGGCGGCTGGCGAACCAGCGAAGGCCGGTGCAGCTTCCCACCTTGTCGAGTTCCGCTTTGAGATGGGAGAACTGGCCTCACCGGGCGGCGCTGAAAGGGTCTATCGCCGCCTCAGTCGCGAGGCGCAGAGCGCCTGCGTGACAAGCGGCCGCAAGTCGCTGCGCGAAGCGGCCATTGAGCGCGCCTGCGCCGACGGGCTCGTGGCGGAACTAATCGGCAAGATCGGGGATGCAGGCCTTGCCGCCGTGCATGCTGAGGAACTCGGCGACAGGCCGGCAGCCGGACGCTGACGCGCCGCCTGGTCAATACTGGACGAACCGCGCGCCTGCCTTAACGACCTGCGGTTCGTTCCCGATACGGAGCAAAACTCTCAGACGTCAGCCGGGATCTTTCGGCGTCTCGGGTGAGGCGGCAGAGTGGTCGGCCGGCGGCGCATCGTCAGCCGCCGCCGCGGCGGCCGCTGGCGCCGGGAAATCCATTGGCGAATCGGAGAGGGAGCGCAGGTAGGCGAGCACTTCGGCTCGCTGCTCGGCCTTGGCGATTCCGGCGAAGGACATGGCCGTTCCGGCGACCGCCTTCTGCGGCGACTGGATGAACGCGTTGAGGCGCTCATAGGTCCACGTCCCGCCGAAAGCCTTGAGTGCGGACGAGTAATTGAAGCCGGCATGGCTCGCAACCGGCGCGCCGACCACGCCATAGAGATTTGGTCCCTGCATATTGGCGCCGCCCTTCTCGAAGGTGTGGCACGAGGCGCAGAGTGCGGTGCGGCGTTTGCCGGCGTCCGGACTTGCCGCGGCCAGGAGCGCGCCGAAATCCACGGCTGCGGCCTCGCCCCCATGCCCGGAACCTTCCAGCTTCAGCTCCGGCGCATAGGCGAAATGCACTTCATGCGGCTTGCCATGATGAGGGGCTCCGCCGAGGACTGCGTTCGCGAGCTGGGGGAGGCCGAAGAAAATCAGGGCCGATGCGAGGAGAGCGCCAAAAATCTTGTTGACGAAAAGCGGATCCTTCATGGGCCTGCCTTGCTGCGGGGTGAAGCCGGCGGCCTTCTATAAGGGTTCCTGAAGCGCGGCAATTGCGGGGGGCCGCCTTGCGGCCTTTGATCGCGGTCGCCATTTTTCGAGGGCCCGCTTGAATTCGCCGCCGCGGCGGCGGAAACCCCGATGGCCAGCGGCAAGGGGATGAGGTCATGGCGGGCGGCGCCGGCAAGATTGCGTTTCAGGGCGATTTCGGGGCCTTCTCGGACGAGGCTTGCCGGACCTTCGCGCCTGGTTTTGATCCGCTCCCGTGCCCGACCTTCGAAGCCGCGCTCGATGCGGTGCGCGAGAAGCGCGCCGACCGCGCCATGCTGCCGGTCGAAAACTCGCTCGCGGGCCGCGTCGCCGACATTCACCACCTGCTGCCTGAGGCCGGACTTCACATTATCGCTGAGCATTTCATGCCAGTGCGCCACCAGTTGCTGGGGCGGCGGGATGCGGAGCTGTCCGATATCCGCGTCGTGCGCAGCCATGTCATGGCCCTCGGCCAGTGCCGGCGGATCATCGCCGAGCTTAAGCTCAAGCCGGAAATCGGCGGCGATACTGCTGGCGCCGCGCGCCGGCTCGCCGAAGAAGGGCGCAAGGACGAAGCTGCGATTGCGTCCGCGCGCGCGGCCGAGCTCTACGGCCTCAAAGTCCTAAAGGCCAATGTCGAGGATTCCGGCCAGAACATTACACGCTTTCTCGAAATGTCGCGCGAACCGGGCGATCCTCCCGCGGATGTCCCAACGGTTACAAGCTTCGTTTTTCAGGTGCGCAACATTCCAGCAGCGCTTTATAAGGCGCTCGGCGGTTTTGCTACGAACGGAATCAACATGACCAAGCTGGAAAGCTACATGGTCGAGGGGTCGTTCGCTCAGACCATGTTCTACGCAGACATTGAGGGCCATCCGCAGGCGGAGCATGTGCGCCGTGCGCTGGAGGAGCTCAGCTACTTCTCGACGTCGCTCAGGATCATCGGGGTCTATCGCGCCGCCCGAGAGCGCGGCGGCTGATCCACGGTGGCGCCCGTGCTGATCGCCTTTCCGAACGAGGTCGTCATGGCCGAGCGTCTTGCCGAAGGAGCGGCCCTTGAGCGCGCACGCGGCGCGGGGCCTGTTGAGGAGGCGCCTGTGCGGGCCATTCTCAGGCGGCGTCCCGATCTGTGGGCGTGCTGGACGCCTTGATCCAACGGATGTGCCCCATGCTGCAGGAGATAAACGCTTGAGCGCCGCGCTGGTCGCCGACATCGGGGGCACTTATGCGCGCTTTGCGCTGGTTGAGCCAGCGCCGCGCCCAAAGGTCGGTGAGGCAAGCACGCTTCGTGCGGAACATTTTGCGTCCGTCGCGGACGCTGCGCGCGCATTCCTGGATGGAACGGGCGCCCGGCCGGCGACGGCATGCTTCGCCGTCGCTGGTCCGGTTACGGATGACGTAGTCGAATTTACGAATTCCACATGGACGCTCGATATCGAGGCGACGAGGCGCGGGCTCGGCCTCGATCGCCTCATTGTCGTCAACGATTTCGAAGCGCTCGCCTATGGCGTGCGACGACTGGATCGGGCGGACCTCGTCAGCATAAAGCCCGGCGTACCTGCGATCGGCGCGCCGATCCTGCTTCTCGGCCCCGGGACCGGATTGGGTCAGGCGCTGATCGTCCCTTGCAGCAGCGGCGAGCGCGTCGTGGCGACCGAGGGCGGCCATGTCGGTTTTGCACCGCAGACCGAGGAGGAAATCGAGATCCTGCGTTTCCTCGTCGGCGAGCATGGACGCGTTTCGGTCGAGCGGGTTCTCTCCGGCCCCGGTCTTCTCAATATTCATCGAGCCCTCAGCGCCGGGAACGACGCTGCTCCAGTCTATCTTCGTGCGGACGATCTTGCGCACGCGGCGTCCGAGGGCCGCGACCCGCTGGCCGCCCGGGCGCTGGATCTCCTCTTCGGCATGCTTGGCGCCTTTGTCGGCGACGCTGTGCTCGCGACCGGCGCGCGCGGCGGCGTCGTCCTCGCCGGGGGCATTCTGCCGAAAAACAGGGAGGCGCTCATGAAGAGCGCCTTTCTCGAGCGCTTTCTGGACAAAGGCCGGATGCGCGGCTACCTGGAGGCCGCGCCGATCGACCTGATCGTCCGCGACGGCGCCGCGCTGCTCGGTGCGGCCGCCGTTCTGTCGTCGTCAAGCCCCCCCGCAACGCAGCGCCCGAGCTGACGCGGCGCGGTATCTCAAAGACAAGGCAATCTGGAAAAGTGACCTCCTATCTTGGGCCAAGTTTACCGATCGACCCGGTTTGGTCATAGTGAAGCCCAGTTCTTGCTCGACGTTTGAAAGGACCAGGCCCTGGCCGACGCCTCGCTGATCACAACGCTGGTCGTCGGCTTCGTTCTTGCGTTTGTACTCGGCGCTTTGGCGCATCGCCTCCGGCTTCCGCCGCTGGTCGGCTATATCGCGGCCGGGGTTATCGTCGGACCGCACACCCCGGGTTTTGTTGCTGACCAGGGGCTTGCCGCGCAGCTTGCTGACATCGGGGTTGTGTTGCTGATGTTCGGCGTGGGCCTGCAGTTTTCGCCGCGCGACCTCGCCAGGGTGCGCTCGCTCGCGGTGCCCGGAACCATCCTCCAGATAGCCCTCGCCACGCCGCTCGGAACGGCGCTCGGGCTGGCGCTCGGCTGGCCGCTTTCGGGCGCGACTCTCTTTGGCTTCTCGCTCACCATCGCCTCGACGGTCGTGCTCCTGAAGGCGTTGCAGGACCGCCGCCTCGTCGAGACCGAGCGCGGTCGCCTGACAATCGGCTGGGCGGTGGCGGAGGACCTGACGACGGTCGTCGCGCTCGTTCTGATTCCAGCGTTGGCGGCCGTCGCAGGCGGGACCGATCGCGGCAGCCCCCTGCTCCTGCGCGTCTTCGGCGATGATTTCGGAGTCGCAGGCGCGCTGGCGGTGACAGGCGCGCAGATCGCAGCCTTCGCGGCGACGATGCTGGTTATCGGCAGGCGCGCCATCCCTGCGATGTTGCACTGGGTCGCGCATCTGGGATCGCGCGAACTCTTTCGCCTTGCCGTTCTGGCCATAGCGCTCGGAGCCGCGCTTGCATCCGCAAAGCTGTTCGGCGTCTCGCTGGCGATCGGCGCCTTCTTTGCGGGCATGATCCTCGCCGAAAGCGAACTCTCGCAGCGCGCCGCACAGGAGACGCTGCCGCTCCGCGACGCTTTCGCCGTCCTGTTCTTTGTCTCGGTCGGGATGCTCTTCAACCCGGCGATCATCATCTCTGATCCGCTCGCTCTGGTCGCCGTTGTGTTTATCGTGATTGTGGCGCGCTCGGCGATCGTCGTCGCAATCGCCCGACTGTTCCGCCATTCTCTTGCGGACGGCTTGACGATCGCTGCAGCCCGTTCGCCGATCGGCGAGTTCTCCTTCATTCTCGGCAGCCTTGGCGTGTCGATGGGAATTCTGCCGCCCAAGGGCCAGGATCTGATCGTAGCTGGCGCGCTGATCTCGATCGTTCTGAATTCGGCCGTGTTCTGGGGCGTGTCGCCGATTGAAAGGACGATCACGTCGTGGTTGGCGCGGCGCAAGGCGGCGAGACCGGAGGAGAGCGGGGCGGCCGCGCCGACTGGCGCCGCTGAGGGCTCGCAAGCCGCCGCAGAACCGGGCGCCGCCGACTCGGGGCCGTCCGCACTCGAGCCATCAGATGCGCCTGGCGCGGCCCGCCCCGCCAATCATGCTGTCGTGGTCGGCTATGGCGTCGCCGGAAAGGCGATCGTCCGTGGACTGCGCGAGCGCGGCCAGAAAGTCGTTCTGATCGACGAAGCCGAGACCCGCGTTGAAGAAGCGCGGGCCGGCGGGACTGACGCCGTCCTCGGAAATGCGGCGGGCGAGGAGACTTTGGGCCTCGCCCATATTGGCGCTGCACGGTTTCTGTTCGTCGCGATTCCGGAAGCATTCACGGCGGGCGCAGTCGTCGAAACGGCCAGACGCCTGAATTCGAGGCTCCAGATCATCGTGCGCGCGCATTCTGCGTCCGAGCACGCGCATTTTACAGGCCTCGGCGCCAACGGCGTCGTCTTCGGGGCGGAAGAAATCGCCAAGAGCATGATCGAGATATCGAGCATCGAACATATCAGCGCGGAAGCATTGGGGACGCCCGGCGGCCCCGGCAATTTGGCGACTGGGAGGAGTTCTCCGGGCCCGTGACGCCCTTCTAAGCCTTCTAAGTGTTCGCCGCCGCATTGACCGGCGCCGGGCGGAAGCTAACTTGGCCGGACAAGCTTCCAGAAAAGCGGCTCCATGACGACCTACCGCTCTCTCCTGTTCGTGCCCGGCGCCCGCCCCGACCGTTTCGAGAAGGCGATCGCGTCTGGCGCCGATGCGATTTGCATTGATCTTGAGGACGCGGTCGCTCCCGACAGGAAGGCGACCGCGCGCGCCGACACCCTGGCTTTCCTCAAAAGCTTCGGCGCCGGAGCCGCGGTCGGCCTCAGGGTCAATGCGCTCAATTCGCTCGAAGGATTTCGCGACGTCGTCGCGCTTGCCGAATCCGGCGTAGCGCCCGCCTTCGTGATGATCCCGAAGGCTCAGGGCGCGGCCGAGGTCCGGCAGATCCGCGACCTCTTCGGCCAGGCCATGCCGATCTGGCCGTTGATGGAGACGCCCGAAGCGTTGTTCGCGCTGCCCGATATGGCGCGTGCGGTCGGCGAGGCCGGCGGCATCATGTTCGGCGGCGCCGACTATTCGGCGTCGACCGGTTCCGACATGGGTTTCGACGCGCTCTTTTCCGCAAGAAGCGCGATTGTGGCGGCCGCGGCGCTGGTCGGGTGCGCAACCATCGACGTCCCCTTTCTCGACGTCAAAAACGAGGACGGCCTCCGCGCCGAGACGAGGCGCGTCAAGGCCATGGGCTTCACCGGCCGAGCCGCCATCCACCCCGCGCAGATCACGATCATAAACGAGGTTTTCAGTCCGACTGCGGAAGAGATTTCTAAAGCCGAGAGAATAGCGGCCGCCTATGACGCCGCGGCTGGTGGCGTCGCGCTTCTCGACGGCAGGCTCGTTGAAAAGCCCGTGCTGCGCGCCGCCGAGCGCACGCTCGCCGCAAAAGGACGGTGACTATGGTTCAAAGCTGGAAGGAAGTCGGGCCCAACCGCTACCGCGAGACCTTCGGGCGCTATTTCGAGGACTTCAAGGAAGGCGACATCTACGAGCATCGGCCGGGCAAGACGGTTACAGAGTACGACAATCATCTGTTCACGCTGATGACGATGAACACCCATCCACTGCATTTCGACGCCGAATACGCAAAGCACTCAGAGTTCGGCAGGAATCTGGTGGTCAGCCCCTACACGCTCGCCATCCTCATCGGCGTGAGCGTCACCGACTGCTCGCAGAAGGCCATCGCCAATCTCGGCATGGATGAAGTGAAGTTCACGGCGCCCGTCTTCGCGGGCGACACGCTTTATGGCGAGAGCGAAGTTCTCAAGAAGCGGCTTTCGCAGTCGCGTCCGACGCAGGGGATCGTCACGATCCGCACCATCGGCAAGAATCAGCGGGGCGAGGTCGTCTGCACGTTCATTCGCAACATGCTGATTCCGACGCGCGGCAACGCTGTCGATGACAAGGTTCCAAATTATTGAGGACTTCCGCAATGGCTGATGCCGCCGCCGCGCCCGCCGCCGAAGAAGGGCTGATTCTCGATTCGATCGACAAATGGGTGCGAACGAAAGTCGCGCCCGTCGCCGTGAAACTGGAACATGACGATGCCTGGCCTGCGGCCCTTGTCGAGGACATGAAGGAGCTGGGGCTGTTCGGGGCGCTGATCGATCCCGAATATGGCGGCCTTGGCCTTTCCGCTGCGACCTATGCGAGGATCGTGACGCGCATCGCCAAGGAATGGATGTCCCTGACCGGCATCTTCAATTCGCACCTGATGATGGCGCTCATCGTGCAGAAATTCGGCACGGCGGAGCAGAAGGCGTTCTGGCTGCCGCGTTTCGCCAGCGGCGAGATGCGCGGCGGTCTCGGGTTGACGGAGCCTGACGCCGGAACGGACCTGCAAGGCGTTCGCACGACGGCGGTCCGCCGCGGCGACAGATACGTCGTCAACGGAACGAAGACCTGGATATCGAACGCGATCCAGGGCGAAGCGAACGCCCTTCTGGTCAAGACAAATCCCCAGGCGGAGCCGCGCTACAAGGGCATGTCGATGCTGATCGTCACCAAGCACGACCCAGGAACGGGCGCGCCTCTGAAAGGAATCCGCAACGGCAAGAAGCTTGAAAAGCTCGGCTACAAGGGCATCGATTCCGGCGAATTCATCTTCGAGGATTATGAGTGCGATGCGGCCCTAAGCCTCGTCGGCGGCAAGGAAGGCGAGGGGTTCTACATGGCGACGGGCGGGCTCGAAATCGGGCGCATCAATGTCGCGGCCCGCGCCGTCGGCATCGCCCAGCGCGCCCTTGAAGAAAGCGTAAAATACGCGCAGGTCCGCAAGACCATGGGCAAGCCCATCGCCGAGCACCAGGCGATCCAGTTGAAGCTGGGCGAGATGGCGGCCAAGACCCGCGCTTCCGAGCTTCTTGTCGAGGACGCTGCGCGCAAATACGACACTGGCGCGCGTATCGACATGGAGGCGGGCATGGCCAAGTATTTCGCCTCGGAGACCGCCGTCGAAGTCGCGACCGAGGCCATGCGCATCCACGGCGGCTACGGCTATTCCAAGGAATATGTGATCGAGCGGCTTTATCGCGACGCGCCCTTGATGTGCATCGGCGAGGGGACGAACGAAATGCAGCGCATCATCATCGCCAAGCAGCTCGTGAAGCGGAATCCGGCGTGACATCCGAGCTCCTCTCCGGTTTGCGCATTCTCGCGGTCGAGCATTATGGCGCGGGGCCGTACGGCACGCAGCTTCTCGCCGAACTCGGCGCCGACGTGATCAAGATCGAGGCGCCGTCCATGGGCGGCGACGTTTCGCGGGCCACCGGCCCCTATTTTCTCGGAGAGAACGACAGCCAGTTCTTCCAGACCTTCTCGCGCTCAAAAAAGTCCGTCGCGCTCGAGATCAAGACCCCGGATGGTCGCGCCGATTTCGAGCGGCTGGTGACGACCGCTGACGCCGTCGTGAATAATGTCCGCGGCGACCAGCCGGCGAAGATGCGGATCGACTATGCCGCGCTGAGG
>CAYTVQ010000005.1:23465-25514 GCA_964441615.1 uncultured Caulobacterales bacterium
GGCTGCGACGTGGACGTATCGCTCTACGACACGGCGCTCCATCAGCTGTCCTACCCTGCCGTATGGGCCATGAATGGCGGCCATTTCGTCGAGAGGATGCCTCGTGGCGCGCATCCATCGATCGCGCCAAGCCAGGCGGTGAAGACGAAGGATGGCTGGGCCTTCATGCTCTGCCAGACCCCGAAGTTCTGGGAACGGATGTGCGATCTCGCCGGCCGCGAGGACCTGAAGGCCGATCCGCGGTTCAAGGACATTCCTACGCGCCGACGGAATCTGTCGGCGCTCACCGAGGAGATCGACGCCATGTTCCAGACCAAGACGACGGCGGAGTGGATGTCGGTGTTCGGCGGCGAGATTCCCTTCGCGCCCATTCTCGGTCTCGCTGACGCGCTCGCCAATCCTTTCGTGGACGAGACCGGGATGCGCGATGCCGTGGAGCATGCCGAGGCGCCGGGCGGCCGCCTCAATATGCTCGCGACGCCGGTCAAGGTGAACGGACGGCGCCCGAAGGGGCGCCGCGCGCCCAGGCTGGGCGAGCACACGCGGCAAGTTCTCGGGCGCAAGCCATGAAGCTCGACGGCGTCCTTGGCCTCGATCCGGCCGCGCGATTCTAAAGTTCTCAGACTGTGCCATTCAAGTCGAGCGGCGGCGCTCCTGGACGGCGGCGGGGCGGGTTTTCTTCCGCTTCCAGACGACTAGAACCATAATGCGCCTAACGTGGAGGCTCCCATGAACGACCAAGCTCGCGGCCCGCTCGCCGGGGTCCGCATCCTCGACTTGAGCCGGGTTCTGGCGGGACCCTATTGCACGACGCTCCTGTGGGAGCTCGGCGCCGAAGTGTTGAAGATCGAGCAGCCGGGGCATGGCGACGACACCCGCGCCTTTCCTCCGTTCCAGAACGGCGAAAGCGTCTATTTCGCCAGCATCAATCGGGGCAAGCGCTCGCTCGCGCTTGACCTGAAGGCGCCCGCCGACCGTGAAACCTTCGAAGCGTTGCTTGAGCGTGCGGACGTGCTCGTTGAAAACTTCCGCCCAGGGACGATGGCGCGGCTAGGATACGATTTCGACGCGCTGAAGGATCGCTATCCGCGCCTGATATACGCTGCTGTTTCCGGATTTGGCGCAACCGGGCCCTATCGTGACCTGCCGGCCTATGATCTCGTCGTTCAGGCGCTGGGCGGCATGATCTCGATTAACGGTCCGGAGGGCGGTCCCGGCGTCAGACTTGGAATTTCGCTTGGAGATCTTGCGGCCGGAGCCTTTGCGGCCCTTGCGATCTCGGCTGCGCTGTTTGAGCGGCGAGCGAGCGGGAAGGGCCGCTTCATCGACATCGCCATGCTCGACGTTCAGACGATGTTGCTTGAAAGCGCGCTTGTCCGCCAGTTCGCGACCGGCGAAACGCAAGCGCCGACCGGATCGCGCCACCCGGTCATTACGCCATTCGACGTGTTCAGGGCGCAGGACGGTCCGATCGCCATCGCTTGCGCCAATGAACAGCTCTTCGATCTCTTCTGCGATGCAATCGACAGACCGGCCTTCAAGACGGAGCCGCGATTCGAAGGTGTGTTCGCGCGATTTGCAAATCACGTTGAGCTCAAGAAGGAAATCGAGGACGCGCTCGCCGCAAGAACAGTTGCGGCGTGGACTGACATTTTCCGTGAAGCCGGGGTTCCCGCTGCGCCGATCCACACGATGAAGGAAGTCATCAACGATCCGCAGCTGATCGCGCGCAACATGTTCGTGAAAGTTGACGATCCCGAAATGGGGGAGCTTCGGATGGCGGGGAGCGCGTTCAAGATTTCGGGCTATCCTGAGCGGTTGACGCGGCCGCCGGCGCCCAATCTCGATGAAGCCCGCTCAGACATTCTCTCGGAACTCAGTTCCCCGCCGGCGCCGTCCCGGCCGCGCCGCCGCGGTCCGCCAAAGCCGCCCATCTGGTAGGGTCTGAGCTCTCCAGAACAATGGCTTGACCCATTGCACGTAATATGACAGAACCGTGACAGTTTCGTTGCGATTTGATGACTAGCAAGGAAAGGTCACGATTCATGA